>JBEKWX010000070.1:0-12325 GCA_049512675.1 Terriglobales bacterium
CAAGACCGCCCCATCCTCATCGATAAATTTCTGGAAGACGCGATTGAAGTCGACGTGGACGCGCTCTCCGACGGCGAGGACGTCGTAATCGGCGGCATCATGCAGCACATCGAGGAAGCCGGCATCCACTCCGGCGACTCTTCCTGCGTGCTGCCCGCGGTCGACATCCCCGAGCCGCTGCTCATTCGCATGCGCGAATACACTTTCAGGCTGGCGCGCGCGCTCAAAGTGATCGGCCTGATGAACGTGCAGTTCGCGATCCCGCGTGCCGAATTCAGCTCGTGTGGTGACGGGGCTCGGCCCCGTCCAAACGGAACGGAGCCCCGCAGCCACACCGCCAGCGGGAATGGCAAAGTCTACGTGCTCGAGGTGAACCCGCGCGCCTCACGTACCGTGCCCTTCGTTTCCAAAGCTACGGGTGTGCCCATGGCTAAGATTGCCGCGCGCCTCATGACCGGCCGCAAGCTTCGCGAGTTTCTCCCGGAGAACATCGAGCGCGGCACCGATCTGGATACGGGCCGCTGCTTCCACGTGAAATCGCCGGTCTTTCCCTGGTCGAAATTTCCCGGCGTCGACACGGTTCTCGGCCCCGAAATGCGCTCCACCGGAGAAGTCATGGGCGTGGCCGACAATTTCGGTGAGGCCTTCGCCAAAGCTCAAATTGCTGCTGGCCAGAAACTGCCGGCGCAGGGCACGGTTTTCATCAGCGTCACCGACCATGACAAACCGCACGTGGTAGAGGTCGCGCGTCGTTTCGTCGACATGGGATTCAAACTCGTGGCCACGCACGGCACCGCGGACGTCCTGGAAGAAGCTGGCCTGGCCGTCGAGCGCGTCTACAAGGTGAAAGAAGGCCGTCCCAACGCCGTGGATTTGATCAAAGCCGACCGCATTCAGTTGATCGTCAACACGCCGCACGGTCCCGACCCCTACTTCGACGAGAAAGCGATCCGCCGCGCCGCAGTCACCGGACGCATCACCACCATTACCACGCTCTCCGCCGCCCGAGCCGCCGCCGAAGGCATGGCCGCGCTGCAGCGCGGAGAAGTGCGCGTGCAAGCTCTGCAGGCGCTGCACGCAGAGCGAGTGGGTCGGACTTAGATAAGGGAAAGACCGTCCCTAAAAGACCATCCCTGAATGAGAATGTCACCCTGAGCGGAGCAGCATCTTCGAGCGAAGCGAGAAGATGTTGCGGAGTCGAAGGGCCCCTACACTCTCGAACGCCAACCCTGCGTCAAGCCGTCCTCGGAATCCGGCCTGAGAGCAAGGTGTCCCCCGAACTCAAGATGACAAACGCTCAATCCAGACTCCATAATTGAATCGCGGTCGCGACCAACGACAAACGACCGACGCCTGGAGCCCACCATGCTCTTATCCGGAATCTTCCCGCCCATCACAACGCCCTTCTATCCCGATGGCGAGGTCTACTACAAGAAAATCGAAGCGAATGTCGAGCGCTATTCGCGCACGCCAATCGCGGGCATCGTGATGCTCGGTTCGACTGGCGAAGCGATTTTGCTTTCTGATCAAGAGCGCCGCGACGTGCTGAAGACCGCTCTCGCCGCCGCCGCGCCCAGCAAAGTCATGGTCGCAGGCACCGGCATCGAGTCCGCGCATGAAACTCTGCGGCTCACCGAGTATGCCGCCCAACTCGGCTATGACGCCGCCATGGTGCGCACTCCGCACTACTACAAGAAGCAGATGCTGCCGGCGAACCTGCTCGCTTTCTATCGCACGGTCGCCGACCGGTCCGCGCTCCCGATCATCATCTACAACTTCCCGCAGGCCACCGGATACGACATCCCCGCCCAGGTTGTGATCGAACTCGCCGGCCATCCCAACATCGCAGCCATCAAGGAATCGAGCGGCAACCTGGACAAAGTGAAAACGATGGTCGAGGGCACGCGGCACGTAAAAAGACAGGCCACCGTGACCGAAACGTTCGACGCCGTGACGCCGCGGATGATCAAGGCCGCAGCGGCCGAAAGCGAAAAGCAAAGCAGGGAACTGGTGAGTGTAGCCTCGCTAGCGGGCTCTGCCGAACCGATGGAGAGACGGGCGCCCTCGCCCGTCCAGACAGACAGCGCTACGAAACCGTCATCCGCTGCCGTGACCGTCGTAGGAAAATTGAAGACGCGCCAGAAAGAAGTCGGCTTCCAGGTC
Source organism: Terriglobales bacterium (assembly GCA_049512675.1). Classification (GTDB taxonomy): domain Bacteria; phylum Acidobacteriota; class Terriglobia; order Terriglobales; family Acidobacteriaceae; genus Acidiflorens. The sequence continues at coordinate 2,164 of JBEKWX010000070.1, forward strand.
ATGGTCGGCGCCGCTCACCAGCTCGAACCGTCGCTGGGGCTGGGAGCGGTCGGCGCCATTCTAGCTCTAGCGTGCCCTGCGCCCACCGCGTGTTACGAAATCTATGCCGCGCTCAAAGACGGAGACAACGCGCTCGCGCGCGAAAAGCAAGAGCGTATAAAACTCGCTGCCCAGCGCGTAGTCGGAGAACTCGGCGTCCCCGGCGTGAAGTACGCCATGGATTTGAATGGCTACTACGGAGGCCCGTCGCGGCTGCCATTCCTGCCGCTCTCCGGCGAGCAAAAAACTGAGATCGAGAAGTTGATGGCGGGCATCAAGAGCTGAGGATTTGAGCAGGAACTGGCGCCCTGGGCATCACATCCGCTTGTGATCTATCTCACAAGTACCTATAATTGGAACGAACGTTCGAACGTATGCCCACTCTACCCGCAACCCGCGCCTCCCGCCGTCAGAGTAGAATTCCGAGCACGACGTCCGGCCATGCGCCTGTGACTCGTTTCGACCGCCGCCTCGGGCAGATTCTAGACCACGCTACGGAGGTTTTCTGCCTCAAGGGATACGAAGGCGCTTCCATGCGCGATCTTTCTCGCGCTACAGGCATGTCACTGGCGGGACTTTACTACTACTTCGAGTCCAAAGAGCGATTGCTCTTCCTGATTCAAAAGCACACCTTCACCACCATTCTCGAAAAGCTCAATGCGCGGCTTGAGAAAGTCACCGATCCGGAGGAGCGCATCCGCGTCTTCATCCTGAATCACCTGCAATATTTCATGAGCAATCAGCAGGGGCTGAAGGTGCTCTCGCATGAAGACGAAGCTTTAAAGAACAGCCTGGGCTCGGAGATCGCCGGCATCAAGCGCGAGTACTACCGCATCTGCCTCGGCCTGATGGAGGACCTCCGGCGCAGCCGCGGCCTCGATTTCAACGCACGCACCGCGGCGCTCAGCCTGTTCGGCATGATCAACTGGATCTATACCTGGTACAACTCGCGCGTCGACGGCAACGCCGAAACACTTGCGGAGCAGATGGGCAACATTATTCTGACGGGCGTAACCTCCGGCAGCTTCGGGCGTAAGTACCGAAAACACTCTCAGAGTTGTCATCCCGAGCGAAGCGAGGGATCTGCAGTTCGCCGGCAGAATTACAAAGCCGGCCACAATTAACTTTCAAGGAGCAATTTATGGCGACCACCATGCAGCCGGCCACCGGCGAAACCACCAAGCAGTTCATCAACTATCGCACCGACGCCGGAGTGGCCGTGATCGAGATGAACGATCCACCGGCGAATACCTACACCTACGAAATGAATCGCCAGCTCGACGAGGCCATCCTCAAGGCGCGCATGGATAACGACGTGCACGTGCTCGTGCTGACGGGCGTAGGCGACAAGTTTTTCTCGGCCGGCGCGAACATCAAGATGCTGGCCTCGGTCGATCCCACATTCAAGTATTACTTCTGCCTGCACGCCAACGAAACGCTGCTGCGACTGGAGCACACCCCGAAGCTCGTGATCGCTGCGATCAACGGCCACTGCGTCGGCGGAGGCCTCGAGATCGCCATGGCAGCCGACCTCCGCATCGCGCGTAAAGACGCGGGCAAGATCGGCCTACCCGAGGTCAACCTCGGCGTTCTTCCCGGCACCGGCGGAACGCAGCGCCTGTCGCGCCTGGTGGGGAAAAGCAAAGCCATCGAACTGATGATCACCGGCAATACTTTCTCCTTCGAAGAAGCCCAGGAGTTCGGCATTGTGAACGACATCTTCGAGCGCGAGGGCTTCATGGAGAACATCATGGAATATGCGCGCCAGTTTACGCCGCCGAACAAAGCCGCAAAGGCGGTAGGTCGCATCAAGCGAGCTGTGCAGACGGGGTGGGAAATCCCGATGGAATCGGCGCTGGCGGTAGAGCGGGAAAATCAGCAGATTCTGTTTCAGAGCGACGACGCAAAAGAAGGACTGGCCGCTTATGTTGAGAAGCGTCCAGCTGTATTTAAGGCGAAGTAAGGGCAGAAGCGGAACCACAGGAAACAGAGGTTCACAGGGAAATACCCTGTGGTTTTCCCCGTGTTCCTCTGTGACCCCTGTGGTAAGGATCTGAGGTCTTATGCCGGGCAAAGTAGCGAAAATCGGAAACTTCAGTGACTGGGTCGGTCTCTTCAACGAGTGGCGCAAGGAAGTAGGCGTCAACAAAGGCGACGTCGAGGCCTTCCACTTCGATACGCTCTACGGCGCAATCGAGACAGGAGAGATCCAGTTCGGTTCCTACAAAGGCCGCAACAAGTGGGAGAACCTGCGCCAGGTCCCCACGCAGCAGATGCGCGACGCGCTCATGAACATGATCGTCTACCAGGGCGACACCGAATTTGCCAGCGTGGAGCAGCAGCGCAACCTGTTTGAAACCGCGCCCACGGAATACGATCGCCGCGCCCTCACCCGCGTCATGATCGAAGAAATGCGCCACGGCTGGCAGATGTGCGCCCTGCTCATCGACTTCTTCGGTTCGTCAGGCAAGGTCGAAGCGCAGAAAATGCTGGAGCGCCGGGCGTTTGAAAACAAGCGCCTGTTGGGCACTTTCAACGTCGACGTCGATAACTGGCTGGACTTTTTCACCTACACTGATTTCGTCGACCGCGACGGCAAGTTCCAGTTGCAGATGCTGAAGTATTCGTCGTTCGCTCCGCTCGGGCGCTCAACGTCATACATGCTGCGCGAGGAAGCCTTCCACATGGGCACCGGCAATGACGGGCTGCGCCGCGTGGTCGAGGCGGGCGTGGTTCCGCGATGGCTTTTGCAGAAATACCTGAATAAGTGGATATCGAGTTCGTTCGACCTTTTCGGCACGGATCATTCTTCCTCGGCGCACTGGGCGTACGTTTGGGGAATCAAAGGCCGGTACGACGAACTGCAAAACGATAAGGCCGCCGACCTCGACGACCTGAACGACTACAGCCGCCACCTCTATCGCCAGGAAGTTGCCGGATTGGTCGAGCGGCTGAACACATCCTTGAAGCCAGGCGAGAAAAAGCTCTACACGCCCGACATCCACTTTAACCGCAACATCGGACGATGGGCAGGCAAGAAGTATCACTGCGAGACCGGCGAGCCGCTCGATGACCGCAGCTACGAGCAGCACTGTGAAGAGAATCTGCCCAGCGCGAAGGATAAAGAGCTGCTGCTCGACATCATCCGCAACGAAAAGAAGTGGATCATGGAGAAGGAGGGCGCGCGCGATCCGTTGTCCACCATTGGCGAGCCGCGCAAGTCGGCGATCAACATTTAGCGATTAACCTTTAGCTGGCGTGGGGCGGCCACTCTTGCCCGCCTGAACTGGCGAACTGGTCTCGACCGCGGGTGCGCGCAAGGGTATCATTGCCTTCCTTGAAAAAACGACGATAAAACGCCCACCGCAATGGACAGGCAAATAGATAACGGGAAGGGTAGTACAACGACCGGGGCGGAGCGGCCCTATAGTTCCGGCCATCTCATGTGCCGCACACCATTGTGGGGCGCGGCGGGCTTCCTCGGCTGTGCCTACTTCGCGTGGATTTCGTTTAGCCACGTCGCTCGCAACGAGTATGAATGGCCGCACGACGTCTGGACCGCCGCGACCTATATCGTGTGGATTCTGTTACTGGCTGCCCTGGCGATCGACACGCGCTGCCTGCGCGAGCGCATGTTCTTTGGACTGCTTCTTACCAATTTTGTGGCCGGTTGTGGGTTGACCCTGTGGCGCAACATTCCGTCCGCCGATGTGCGTACCGCTCGCATTGGAACCGGCGCGCTCTGGGCGCTGGCCGCGCTGGTGAGTCTGACGACGCTAAAAAGTGCGCCAGAGCTTCGGGGCAATGACGCGCAACATCAGTGATCTGTGGATGGTTCTAGGTTTTCCTGAGACCTGAGACCTCAAACAATGGACTTCGAAATCTCTCCCGGGCAGGTCAAGTCGTTGCAAAAGCGCGGGGAAACATTTACCCTGCTCGATGTCCGCGAGGCTTGGGAATACGAAGCCTCCCGCATCGAAGGAGCAAAGCATATTCCGATGGGCGACATCCCGGCGCGCGCTCACCAGGAACTCGACCCGGACGATTACATAGTGGTCCTGTGCCATCACGGCGTGCGCTCGTTGACCGTCACCAACTGGCTCCGCCAACAGGGATACGAAAAAGTTCAATCGATGCGCGGCGGGATCGACGGCTGGGCGCGGACAGTGGATCCGAAGGTGCCGTTGTACTGAAAGAGGCTTCTGGCCGCTAGCTCCTGGCTTCTAGCGAACAAATTCGCAATCGCCAGCAGCCAGCAGCCAGGAGCTGCCCTTGATCACCGACTGCCACATTCACATCGAACCGCTCGAACTGTTCAAGCCGCATGCCCTTGAACTGATGAAGCGCAAGCGCGCCAATTTTGACGAGATCGCCGAATATTGCCGCTCGCCCAAGGCCTTCCTGAAATATCTCGACCGTTGCGGTGTTGACCGCGCCGCACTGATCAACTACGTGGCGCCGGAAGTGATTGGCTTTACGCCCGAAGTCAATCAGTTCGTCGCCGACTACACGAAGTACGATCCCAAGCGTCTGATCTCCTGTGGAGGCCTGCATCCGCGGCACACCACCAACATCATGGCGGATGTCGAGCACATCCTGCGCCTCGGCCTTCGCATGATCAAGATCCACCCGCCGCATCAACTGCTGTTTCCCAACGATTATCTGAACGGAGTGAAGGAACTGGAAATCATCTACCGGGCGGCCGAGGCCAATGGGATCCCCGTCATGTTCCACACCGGGACATCGATTTTCGCCGACGCGCGCAATAAGTACGGCGACCCGATCTACGTTGACGATGTTGCCGTCGATTTCCCCAAGCTCAAAATCCTGCTGGCACACGGCGGCCGCCCGCTCTGGATGCACACCGCGTTCTTTCTAATCCGCCGGCACCCCAACGTCTATCTCGACATCAGCGGCATTCCACCGAAAACGCTACTGAAATATTTTCCGCGGCTCGACGAGATCGCCCACAAAACGCTGTTTGGCACCGATTGGCCAGGCCCCGGTGTTCCAGACGTCGGGCGGAATCTTCAGGAGTTCAAGGCTCTGCCCATTCGCGAAGAGATGCAACAGCAGATTTTAAGCAAGACCGCGGCCTCGCTCTGGCCGGAATAGCATGGGGCTAGCTCGTGTGGTGGCGGGGCTTCGCCCCGCCAAGACGGGGCAGAGCCCCGTCACCACACAACGTCAGTTTTCTATTCCCCTGCCGCCGTGGGTGCCGCTTTTGTGCCCGTTAGTTCGTCAGCCAGAGCGTCGGCGCCGTAGATCTTCCGCAGCGCTTCGATGATGCCGCGCGAATCGACATGCACGGCGCGAGCCTCGCGATCGGTGTAGTAGAAGTCCAGAACCAGCGACTGAATATTTCCGTCAAAAATAATGCCAACCGCTTCGCCCTCCCGGTTCACGGTCGGGCTGCCAGAATTACCGCCGATGATGTCCGCGGTGGAAACATAATTCAGTGGGGTTTCCAGATTGAGTTTCGACTTCATCTTCACCCAGCTGTCGGGCAGATTGAACGGAGGCTTGTTCCCGTGTTCCTCGGCATGTTGAAAACCGCCGCCGAAGACCGTGAAGTAAGGGATCTTTTTCCCATTGGCCTCATACCCCTTCACCGTGCCATAACTGAGGCGAAGGGTGAAGGTCGCGTCCGGAGGCTGGGTGAAGCCCGTCTGCGCAAATCGCGCCCGAGCAATGGTCGCGCCCTCGCGCCGCACCACCGAATCCACCGCGTCGTCGAAGCGCCTGCGTACCGCCCGTGCCTCGGGATCCACCTTACGCATCAGAACGATCAGTGGATCCGTGCTCGCATCCACGGCTGCCTTACCGCCCTCGTAAAGTTGCTTGCGAAAGGCCACATCCTCCAGCTTTGTACCGGCGATCAACGCTTTGGCCGCTTCTTCAGGCGACTTGCCGCCCAGCGACGCTTTTACCGCTGCATCCTCGGGTCCCAACGCTTCCTGCATCTGGGCCAGGGCGAAGGCCAAATTTGCGGTCTCAAGATTCTTGTAGATGGGAGCAGTGCTGAACAGTTGCTGTTCCAGCGAGGGCAGGGCAGAATCACGATACTCGCGCAGTCGATCGCCATTCGGTTTCGGCTTTTCCTTGGCAAGACGAACCAAGACCCGGGCGTATGCCGCCAGGTGCGAGGAGAACCCACGCAGTCGCTCAACGTAGGTAAGCGGGTCATAAATTTCCCGGTTAACCTTCATGGCGTGGGAAATTTCTTCCCATGGGTTGGGCTCGCCCGGATGCTTATCCACGAAAGCCCTTTCCCGCTCGTGCTCCGCCGTGTTCATCTGCGCAAGCACGGCCATATCCTGCAACCCTTTAAGCTGGCCGGTAATCGCTTTGTACGAATTCTGCAACCCGAATATGTCCTCCTGCGCGATGCGCGCGTTCTCTGCCGACTGCGCGCTGAACTTCTGCAGCATTCCGATCCGCTGCTTGTAGATGCCGAGACGCGACGGATAATCCACGTCCTTCAGAAACTGTAATTGCGCCATGGTATCCAGGCGATCTGTGTGCCCAGGGTTGCCGGAAACGAAAATCAGATCGCCATCTTTGACTCCCACTTTGGACCAGTGCAAATAGTTTTCGAGATGGACCGGCTTGTCATTTTCGTAAACGCGGAAGAAAGTGATGTCCAGGTCATAGCGCGGGTAGGTGAAGTTGTCCGGATCGCCGCCAAAAAATGCCGCGTCATATTCTGGCGCAAATACCAGGCGCACATCGGTGTACTTCTTGTATCTGTATAGGTTGTAAACCTCGCCCGAGTAGAGCATGACCACGTCGCAGCGCAGGCCGGTCGAAGTCGCGCAGTCTTTTTCGATGGCGCTCATGGCGGAGCGCTGAGCCTGGCCAGCGCCGGCCGCGGACATGGTTGCCGGGGCAGCAGCTTTCATCTCCGCGGTGACATCGTCGATGCCGACCAGCACGTTGAGTTCGAGATCGGGGCACTTGGCTTCGTCGGCCCGGGTCTTGGCGTAAAAACTGGTCTTCATGTAGTCAGCGCCCGAGGTGCCGAGTTTCTGGATGCAGTCGGCGCCGACGTGATGATTGGTAAATGCCAGGCCATCGGCCGACACGAACGACCCTGAGCCTCCACTGTTAAAACGTACCGACGACAACCGGAGATGGTCCAGCCATTCCTGACTCGGCAGAAAGCCGTATTGCTTCTCGACCCGATCTTTGGGGAAGTTGTTGTATAGCCACATACCCTCGTCGGCGAGCGCCAGGGGCGTCGCCAAAGCAAGCATGAGGCTGAAAATGAACAGTCTTGTCTTCATTAATTTCTCCGTAAATTTGTGGGAATTCTGCTGAAGGCCACACGTCCTCCAGCGGCAAACGCAGAGAGACAATTCTAACCCGCGCTGCACTTCCAGGCCAAGCGCATGGCCTCGCCCGCCGAACCGGAGGCCTGATTCTTGCACCGAACGTCCCTGCGACATCGGTACAATAGAAATCAGCATGATGCGAAGGGTCTATCTCGACAATAACGCGACCACTCCGGTGCTCCCCGAAGTGATGGATTCCATGCGGCCTTACTTTGGCGAGCATTTCGGCAACGCATCTTCCATCCACCATCATGGGCAGGAGACGCGGGCCGCGGTCGAGCGCGCGCGCGAATTCGTGGCCGCACTGCTTGGCTGCCGCGCCTCTGAGGTCGTATTTACCAGCGGCGGTACTGAAGCCGACAATCTTGCGATATTTGGTTTGGCGCGGCCGGGCGACCACGTCATCACCGCCGCCATCGAACATCACGCCGTACTCAACGCGTGCAAGCATCTGGCCGAGTATCGTGAAACGACGGGATGCGAAGTAACCTATCTTCCCGTAGATGGTCGCGGGCTGGTGGACCCGGCGGATGTGAAGCGCGCACTCCGCTCGAATACGAAGTTGATCACCATCATGTTCGCCAACAACGAGACTGGAGTCGTCGAACCCGTCGCAGAAATCGGAAAGATTGCTGCCGAAGCCGACGTTTACTTCCACACCGATGCCGTGCAAGCAGCGGGCAAGGCCCCGATCGATGTCAACCAAATCGGGTGCGACCTGCTGACCATCTCCGGCCACAAGTTTCACGGGCCGCAGGGTGTGGGCGCGCTCTACGTCCGCAAGGGAACACAGCTTGAGCCCATGCTCTATGGCGGGAGTCACGAACGCTCGCGCCGCGCCGGGACGGAGAACGTCCCAGGCATCGTAGGTTTAGGCAAGGCAGCCGAGTTAGCCAGCGCCGGGCTCGAACGCGGCGATGATGGCCACCATCAAAAGATGGCCGCTGCGCGTGACCGCCTGGAAAGGGAACTGCTCAAGATCGAAGCCACAGGCCTAAACGGCGAAGGCGCGCCCCGCCTGCCAAATACGACCAACATTTATTTCGATGGCATCGAAGGCGAGGCGCTGCTGATCGCGCTGGACTTGAAGGGGCTGGCCGTCTCGACCGGCGCTGCGTGCTCTTCCGGAGCGATCGAACCGTCGCACGTACTGACCGCGATAGGACTGCGTCCCGATCGCGCAAAAGCCAGCATTCGGTTTAGCCTCGGCAAACAAAATACGCCCGAGGACATAGATTTTGCGCTGGGCTTGATTCCAGACACAGTCGCGCGTTTGCGAGCGCTGTCGCCGGTGTGGCCGTCATCAACGCCGAAGGCCGCAGTTAGCAAGAAGCTAGCAGCTAGGAGCCAATAGCTGTGTCAACCGAAACCATCGCCGTCGCCATGTCGGGAGGAGTCGACTCTTCAACCGTCGCGGCCATGCTACGCGCCGAAGGCCGCAAGGTCATCGGCCTGACCATGCAACTCTGGAACCAGCGCCGTCTCGCCGGACATGAAGGCATGCCGGAATCCGTGCAAGGACGCTGCTGTTCGATCGACGACGTCTACGATGCCCGCCGCGTAGCCGAGACCCTCGGCATCCCCTACTACGTGGTCAATCATGAAGAGCGCTTTGAGCGCGATGTGGTTCGGCCGTTCGTCGAGGAGTATCTCGCCGGGCGCACGCCGATCCCTTGCAGCCTGTGCAACAATCACTTGAAGTTTGACCAGCTTCTCATTGTGGCACAGCAGATTGGCGCTGAACAGATTGCCACCGGCCACTACGCCCGTGTCGTCTTTGACGAGCAACTCGACCGCTGGCTGCTGAAGCGCCCAGCCGACAAATCCAAAGACCAGACTTATTTCCTCTTTGGCCTTACGCAGGAACAACTGAGCCGCACTCTGTTCCCGCTCGGCGGCATGACCAAGCCGGAAGTGCGCGAACTCGCCCGCAAGCACAACCTGGCTATTGCCGAAAAGCCCGACTCGCAGGAAATCTGCTTCGTCCCCGGCGGAGACTACAAGCGTTTTCTCGAAGCCTATCTCGCCGAGCAGGGAGAGCAGTTGGCTCAGATTCCTGGAGAGGTAACTTCCATCAAAACGATTGCCGGCGAGATGGTCACGACCGACGGCAAGGTGATCGGCGAGCACGCCGGCGTTCACAACTTCACCGTCGGACAGCGCAAAGGACTAGGCGTCGCCACCGGCTCGCCCCTGTATGTGATTCAAATCAAGAACGACACGCGGCAAGTGGTGGTCGGCAAGGACGAGGAGCTTTACTCGCGCACCCTCCGCGCGCGCCCGGTGAACCTGATTTCAACGGCCGAGTTGCGCCAGCCCATGCGGGTCGCAGTAAAGATCCGCCACAAGCATCAACCCGCACCGGCCATCATTGAACCTGCCAGTGAATCCGCCGCGCCGGACGAAGTCCGAGTGACCTTTGACCAGCCGCAACGCGCCATCACTCCGGGCCAGGCCGCAGTTTTCTACGATGGCGACATCGTCGTCGGCGGCGGCTGGATCGAAGGTTGGATCGAAAACTCCACGCAGTAAAACGCGGTTTCCAAACGGTCTCGTTACCGCGATCATCAACCACGATTACTTTTGTACACATAAATAGCACCTTAGTGGGCTGGACCTGCCGATAGAGCAGAGTTAGGTTGAATTCACCACGGGACCTTCCCCGGAAAGGGTCCGGCGTGGGGAGCGATGGTATGAAACTCTGGCATCTGTGTTATGCGGCATTGGGGATTGCGGTGGCGCGCTGGGTTTTTAAGCGTCAACCAATGCAGGTAACCGATCCGGTCGCC
>JBEKWX010000071.1:0-12310 GCA_049512675.1 Terriglobales bacterium
AAAACTATCAGGAACAGTGAACGAAAGTTGGAACGACGAGAACTACCAGCCATGTGTCAACATCCTCGGGCAGGGACGTGGAGGGACCCCAGCCACCCCATCTGACGCAGTATAGCATGCAAAAGCGCCTCTTAATTTGGATGCAAACCAGCGCCCAAGGTTACGGCGGTTCGAGTTTTTTGGGGGTTACGGGGATGCCGGGCCTTCCGAAGACCCTAAGACAATCCGAAGCTTTTTGTTGGTATAGATCAAGGTAACTTTAGGGGGACTAGCCGGCTGTCGGACGTAATCTGGCGTGCAACCTTTCGCCTCCATACCATCACATGATGCCACTGCGGATGCGGTACACAGGGGGCAAGGTTCTATGAAAATCTGTACGGTCAGCCTGTTTTTGGCTCTGCTCGTCGCGGTTTGTCTTCCGGCTGTCGCCCAAACGAAGATGGGGTTGGACATTCCGTTCAATTTCACCGTTGCCGGTAAGTCTCTACCTGCCGGCCACTACACGGTTGGGCCTGCATTTGGATCGGATAGCACCGCATGGAGTATCTGTAACGACCTAAAAGCTTGCGCAATTGTGCTTACGCACGCGGAGGCATCGCCGTTAACGCCACATCGCCGCACCATGGTTTTCCTGCTGACAAGCGAAGGATATGCCCTGGTCCAATTCTGGCCGACGGGATCGCTCGGCCGGGATTTGGTCGCGCCCAAGGTGGAACACACTCTTATGGCGGGCGGCGACAAGAAATACGTCGAAGTCTCATCCAAGTAGCCGTCCCGCCGACACTCCGGCGGGTGTGAGTGCTTTCAGCACGCGCCCCTTGCAAAAAAACGCGAGGGGCGGGTACCCCCAGTTGGCTGTAAGTAAAAGGCTCCGCCTACCGTAATCATTTGAAATCCCAGGGTATCCTCTCCAAAAGCTCTGCTTGGTTTTATGCCGCGGCTGGCTTCTCCTTCTGTTGAGTCACTTCCGACTCGGCTTGCAGCCAATCCACCAGATCGTGCCCATCGGTTCTCCCGTGTTCCTCGTACAATGCGTAGGCGCGACGACGGATTTGCTCTTGCACCTCACTGGCAGATTCGGTTGATGGCGGGGCTGGCGTTGACGCAGTGGGTATTGTGCGGGTGCGCTTCACGGCGATGTCACCTCCTTTGTGGGCAATGGTTGACGGTTAGGATGTCAGCGTGGTCGTTCCAGTCATCTGGCATGATGTCTTCTCCATCAGCCGGCGGGCCCCTTACTTCTGCTTCTGCGACGTTTTTCCGTCGACGAGGCAAGGCAGCTGAGCATTAGCCCATTCTGCCGCTTTGACGAGATCAAGTCACTCCTATGGGGGCCACCCTCGACCGGCGCTGGGAGCGGAACAGGTATCACTTTTCCCTCTTTGCCGATCAGCAGCGTCATGGCTGCCGAGCAGCTCTGGCACAGCCAGTAATATTCGGGCTTCCTCGGATTGGACAATCTGAGATCTGGGTCGGGTTCCAGTCGAAAAAGTACCCCCTCTTGCATGTGGCGGAAGGAAGCGGAGCACGAAGGGTTGGTGCACTTGCCGAGCATTTCAGAACCTCCACCGCAGCTCGGATGCCTATTATTATTTTCCTCTCCGTGGTCACGGCTTGCAGTAACGCTGGTCACGCATCAGCGTGACGCGGCGGGGGCTCGCGCCTGTCCCAACTTCGGAGGATGCCGCGTCCGGGCTCTTTCGCGGATGCAGCTTTGGCCTTGCAAAAGCTCTCACAAGCAGTACAATTCGGGCGAATTCAGAGCTGAAAAATCAAACGGGACCGGATCACGGCGGATCTGATCGTTCTTGTGGTAAGAGACTGTAATGGAACGGATAAACTATTCGAGATCAATGAGGATACGGGCTCAGAACATTTCCTGGAGGAACGGAGTTATGAAATTTTATCGTCTCGCATTCGCCCTCAGTTTAATCAGCGTTGCGATCCTGACAGCAGGCTGTAACTCAACCGAGAATAAGGCGAAAGAGAGCACGTCCACGCCGGCCACCGCCGCGCCACCGGAGAAAAAGGAACCCGTGCTTTACACCGGTCAGGAGGCATTCAATCGAATGATGGGTCTGGCCATAAAGTGGTCGGCGGATGCTCAGCCGGCTCGGCTGGAATCCGTTCTCACCCCGGAGACCACCGGGCAGGACGGGAAGGCGGCCATCTGGCGAGGGTACTTTGTCTCGCCCGCTCAACGGTCCGTCAAGACCATCGTTTGCTCGGGAAGCCGTCGGCCGGATGCGCCGCCCTTCGGAGTTTCAACCGAGGGGGCCGATAGCGCCTATAACGCCCAATCCGCCGGTCTTGTCTTTTCACAGTACCTGCTGAAAACCGATACGGATAAGGCAGTCGCGATCGCGCAGCAGCACGGGGGCGACGCCATCCTGAAGAAGGATCCGAAGCAGTCCATCATGTACCTTCTGCTCCGGGACCCGAAGCAGAACGTGCCCGACTGGTATGTCATTTACGGCACCAGCGCGACTGACCGGAAGGGCATTGGCATAATTAACGCGACCACCGGCGCTTTCGTAAGCGCCAAGTGAGCTGGTGGTTGAGTGCTCAACCAAGGCACGTTTACTCCGCTGACTATCGGCGGGGCCTCTGCTTCGCTGAAGTTGAGCGGATGATGAGCTTTCCGTCGCCGCTCGCCGGCAGAGGCGTCTTGGCCTGAGCAACGGCAGCCTCGATGAGCGCCTCGACCTCGGGACGGCCCAATATCTCAACCGATCCCAAACGGATGAAACGATTTTGACTACCCGAGCCGAGCAGTATCTTGTGTGGATCGGGAAGGCTGGCACCGCGGTAGAAGGACAGACCCACTCCGTTTGCGGCGGCTGCGACCGAAACAATGCAGTCGGACGGGCGTTCCGTCGAACAGTAACCTATAACGAAGAAGTTGTAGTTATCGTAAACCAGTTCGTTTGCACTGGGCAGTCGCTTTTGCATCGCCTTGCGCACCGCACGAATCAAAGCCCGGTTCTTCGGCTCGAACTTGTCGACGAAGCTCTTGAGCTGCTTTTCGGCATCAGCCGATTCTGACCGAGTGACCTTTACGGCTGCCTTCATCGCGCTCCTCCCTGACTTTGGCACAGGGAGCCTAGCACAGGAAGGGTACGATGGCACTATTTACTAAGTGCTCGATAATTCCCGGGTGTTAATTGCCATGTTAATTGCCAAGTGTTGCAGGAAATGCGCGCTGCGTCCAACCCGGCTCGATGCCGGGCGGAACACAGCGCGCACCTGTTTGCGCTCGCGCTAGTCGTGGCCTAGCCTTGCGTAGGATGCAACACGCGGAAGGTGCTGCCCCCGTTCGACCACACCAGCACCAGCGCATCTTGACCACTCGGCACGCTGGATAACGCCTGCGCTACCTCGGCCGAGGATTTCACCGCGTGCCGGTTCACTTCCATGATGACATCTCCACGCTGCAAGCCGGCGTTATCGGCCGGGCTGCCGGGCTGGACGTCCTCGACAATGGCGCCTTGAACCGATTTTTGCGCTTGCAGTTCATGGCGGTCGTCCGGAGTCAAGTCGGCGAGACTCAGCCCCCAGCGACCTTTTCCGTGTTCGCCGCCCGCGGTCTCTGTGCCTTTGCCATTCCCCAGAGCGGCGAGCGTCACCGCAATGGTCGTTGGTTTGCCGTCCCGCACCACCTGTAGGCGGATGGTGTCACCCGGGCGCTTTTGTCCAACTGTCATTTGCAGTTGTCCGGCGTCGGTCATGGGCTTTCCGTCGAGTTCGGTGATCACGTCTCCGGTGCGCAGACCAGCCTTCGCACCGGGCGCGTCCGGCTGAACCTCGCTGATTACAGCTCCCTCGGCTCGGTTCAGTTGGAAGAACTTTGCGTTGTCGGGCGTAACGTCCGAGATCTGAATTCCGATAAACGCATGAGTCACTTTGCCGTCCCGAATCAAGGTCTCCACCGTAGGCTGGACAATCTGTGCAGGAATCGCAAAGCCCATTCCTGAGAATGATCCCGAGGATGAAATCAGGAAGGTATTGATTCCGATGAGTTCGCCACGCGCGTCGACCAGCGCTCCGCCGGAATTTCCGGGATTGATGGCGGCGTCGGTCTGAATGAACTCACCCGGCTTGCGTCGATCGCTCGAGTCGGGATTGGGGCGGTTCAGCGCGCTGATGATGCCGCGCGTCACCGTGAAGCGGAACCCGTAGGGATTGCCGAAAGCCAGCACCGTTTGCCCAGGATGCAGGCCAGCCGAGTTACCCCAAGGCACGCTCGGTAAGTTCGTCGCATTTACCTTGATGACCGCGAGGTCCGTCAGCGGGTCGGCGCCCACTAACTTCGCCGGCAAAACTTCCCGGTTACTCATGGTGACGCGAATATCGACGGCTCCGTCGATAACATGGTTGTTAGTGACGATATATCCGTCGGGGGAGATGATCACGCCGCTGCCCAGGCCGTGTTCCACCGGGTTCTGAGGTTGCGACGGGACATTGAATTGACGGCCGAACTGATGACCGAAAGGACTGCCCGGACCAAAAAACTGTTGCATGTCGGGCATGCCTTCCGGACCGCTCTGCTGCGCGTTTGACTTCGACACCACCGTGACGTTCACGACCGCCGGCGTAACTCGCGCCGCCAGGGTTTCCATGGCACGGTCGAGCGTAAGCAGCGCTCCGACGCTGTTGTCATCAAGCGCGGGCGCGGCCGGAGCCGCCACCGCTGCCTTTGCCGTCTTCGTAAAGTTGAAGGTCGCCACTGACCCAACTGCCAATATAGCAAGCAGAGCCACTGCCAGACGCCTTGTCACCACTGCCTTGCAACGTGCTTTACAACTTTCTAGCCACATCTTCATTTTCGTTTCTCCTTGTTCAACTAACTATGTCCAACTAACTATCTGCAACTAATTATCTAGTTGTTGCTTGCAAAAAATTTTGTCTAAATCGAATTGGCTGCTGGCACCCTCGCCAACCGTCCCGAAACTGTGCTCACCAACGTCACTCGCCACACCTGGACGCTCCACACCGAAGAATCGGCGGTCCTGTACTGCGTGGCTTCAATAAAGACCAGGGTTCGGAATTGCGGCACGATTTCCCGCTCGGCGTTGGCGCTGACCGCGACTACTCCGTTGTTCGGCGGTGCCGCGTTCAATCGGGCAGAGACTGGCTGCGCCGAAGCTAGCTCGGGTCCAGCAAAGGCGCGCGCTGGGATAGCTTTGGCGGTCGCATTGCTGCGCCCCGCTCGTGTGGGGACGGGCGTCCTCGCCCGTCCAAGCCGAGCGCAGCTCGGCAGTTGCCCGCGGCCACTGCAACTCGAGATTCGCCATGGTGAACCGTCGTCCGTTGCGGCGGTTGTCCTTAACGCAGCCGGAACCACGGCGGCCGAGTACGCATCGGAATTGCTCGCCTGCAAACCGCGACCAAGCCCCTGATCAAACGCGACGAACTGTGGCGCGTGCGGCAGAGCCATCAGGCAGATCACGGAAAAAGCGCTGACCATACCCAGCGCCGGTGTCCAGACGCGCGTGGCCACCGGCCGTTTTGTGTCGAGAATCTGCGCCAGCCGCAGCGCAGCCTCGCGGGCCCGGTCTACAGCGGCATGGGCCAGCGATGATGACCGTTGTTTGTCCACCAGGAAGTGCGCTCGACGATGCGCGAGACTTTTTTCCAGCAGCGAGACCAGACAAGTAGCGTATCCGCGCGGGTTGGCGGTTTCGGCCAGCACGGCGTCGTCACACGCCATCTCGCGTTCCACCGAGAGCCGGTTCTCAATCCAGCACACTGCGGGATGAAAAAAGAACAGAGCGCGCACCATCTTCTGAATGAGGTTTGTCCAGTCATCCCCGCGCCGCAGATGTGCGAATTCGTGCAGCAAGATGACGTTGAGATCTTCGGGGGGCAGTTCGCGCAATGCCCAAGCGGGCAGGACGATGGTCCGCTTCCAGAAACCGATGGCGGCAGGCACACGCACGCATTCTGACGTCGCGACAGTTACTGACTTTGAAGCGCCGATTTCCTCGACCGTTTTTCGCACGAGCGGGTCAAGATCCGCTGCTACGACCGGAGTACAACCTCTCCGCAACTGTCGCAGGTGCCAAAGCCCAGTCGCCAGACGCGCCATCGCCACGCACACCCCCAGAACCCAAGCAAGGAAGACAAAGAGCGCCCAGCGACCGGGAATGGCGATCACAGGCCGCAGGCTCCCCGACAGCGGCGCTGACATCCGCGACGTCATCATCATCGCTCGCGCTCCGCCGACGCCGAAACCACCCAGCACCGGAAGCGTGGTGACCGCCAGCAATGCCAGGAACCAGACGGCAAATCGCGTTCCAGAATTTTGCCTTCGCAACACGCGCAGCAATGCCCAGGCAAAGAGTGCAATCAGGAATCCTTCCGGAAGCGCGTTGAGCATACGCTCGACCGAGATCTGCGCCACTGTCTGCAGGGGAAACCAGTTCATTTTGCGTCCTTCTGAATCGTGCCCTTCTGTACCGTATCGCTTTGAACCGTGTCCTTCTGAATCAGCATCTCCCGCAGACGACCGATTTCCTCCGACCCGATACCCTGGTCCTCGAGGAGGTTCAAAACCAACTGCTCGTGAGAGTTCTTGAAAAAGCGGCTCACCAGGTGCCGGATTTCCGAGCGCGTTGCCTCTTTCTGCCCGACCAGCGGCGTGTACACGTGCGCCCGCCCATCCTTTAGATGTTTCAAATAGCCCTTTCTTTCCAGAACGCGGATGGTAGTCAAAACAGAGTTATAGGCGAGAGCAGGCTTTTCGGTAATAGAATCAAGAACTTGCTGGACCGTGCCCGATCCTCTCCGCCAGAGCACGTCCATGATCCGCAGCTCGGCTTCGGTCAGAGTTCCTGATTGTCTCGGCGGCACCGGACGCCCTCCTGCACCTTAGACGCCCCATGCGGCGAAAGGTAACTAATTGTTTAGTTGCAGGGTGAAAGCCGAGGGTTGCTTGCCTGAGTGACGACCAGGATCTTGGCCCTCCCCACGTTGAATCTCGACCCTTCAAGTTTACGGGCTGACCCCGACGCGCGTGGCCGTGACGCAAACGTGAAACAATGAGGCGGGTGCTCCCGTTCCTACCGGCTCTAGACATTAGTAAGCTCCTGCAAGAGACATTTCCCGGATAATGGCGACCGCCATCGTACTCGCAGCGCTTGTGCAGCGAGTGTAAAATGAGGCGGATAGGCGGCGTGTGTGGGGAACCAGGCTCTGTAGGTCTGCTTGTGGTTGGGCTTCCGATCGCTTAGCCGCCTCGGGGAGGCAAGTATGCTGTCCCGCCGCCTGCTCGTCTCGCTTCTTCTGCTGCTGGTTCCCTGTTGCTCCGCCCAGATCGGAAACCAGGGCCAAGCTGGTAACGTAAAAGTTCGGGTCGTCTTCAGCAACGGCCGGGGCTGCCGGAGTCCTGTTCGCCTTGTGTTGATGCTATCAGCCAGCAGCACGCCCGTGGCCCAGACATATACCAATGACGAATGCATGGCCAGTTTCGAGGATCTGGCGGTAGGGACGTATCACGCGATCGTTTCCGGAGAAGACATCGTCGAAACCGACAGCGGATTGTTTGAAGTCGATTCACGCAAGTCTAGCCAGTTCCTGTACATCACAGTAAAGACCAAGGAAGAAGCAAACCAGGGAACCGCCCAGCGGCCGACCGGTCCCACCGTGGCGGCCGTCGACCTCAACGTACCCGACAAAGCCAAGCGAGAGTTCGACAAAGCGAGTGACTTCATCGCCCAGCAAGACTGGAAGAAAGCGCAGGACCGGCTGAACAAAGCTCTGGCCATCTATCCAAAATATGCTGCCGCCCACTACAACCTGGGTATTGTCTTCGGCCATCTTGGTGACCGCACCCAAGAGCGCGCGGCTTTGCAGAAAGCCATCAGCATTAACGATCACTTCCCTCAGGCTTACGTCAGTTTGGGCAAAATGGCGATTGTGGATCGGAACTTTCCGGAAGCTGAGGATTTTTTGAACAAGGCGATTGCGTTGGATCCAAACACTCAGACACTGGTCCTGCTTGCCAATGTGGAACTGATGGATCAGCATTACGACGAAGCCATTGCCAACTGCCGCAAAGCCCACGCCACCCCGCAGGATCCCCACGCCCTGGTTCACTACATCGCCGCCCGCGCCCTGGAGCATGAAAACGATCTCAAGGACGCAATCGCGGAATTGCAGACATTTCTGCAGGAAGAGCCGTCGGGGCCGCGCGCGGACGCGGTACGCAAGGAGTTGGCTGAACTGCAGAGTCAAGCCCATTAGGCACGGCCATGGCTCCGTGCAGACACACATGCACTGTGCAGCCGCATGTGTGCTAGAGTGAGCCCAGTCTCGGGAGAAGTATATGGCAATCGGCAGACTTGGAAAGATGGTGGCCATGTGGGCCTTGCTCGCAGCGGCATTTCTGGTGATTTCGGCGTCGGGCGAGTCGAAGGCACGCATCGTCCGCTTGAGCGTCGTTCAGGGCACGGTGCAGTTCGACCGCGCCACCGGAAACGGTTTCGATAGAGCGTTTATCAACTTGCCCGTAATCGAAAGCTCCCGGCTGAAGACGGGCAAAGATGGCCGCGCGGAAGTGGAATTCGAAGACGGCAGCGCCCTGCGCCTCGCGCCCAACAGCGAAGTAGACTTCATTCGTCTTGCGCTAGGCGACGATGGCCAGAAGCTGAGCACCGTGCAACTTGTCTCCGGCACCATCTACGCGAATCTTCACCCGAAAAACGCCGGCCAGAAAACGGGCGACCAGTTCCTGCTGAATTTCGACCGCGAGTCCGTCACTGTACCCCAGGCCGCGCACTTCCGCGTGCAACTCGGCTATGCGAGGGCGACTCTGGCCGTGTTCAAAGGCAAATTGAGCGCGACTTCCCCTGCGGGACAAATTGATGTTGCGGAGAAGCACAGCGCAACCATCGATCTTTCGAATAAAGATCTTGCGAAGAACGACCTTGCGCATAGCGATCCCGCCAAGAAAGACACTTTTGTGATCGCCGAGAATTACAAAGACGATCCCTCCGACGCTTGGGATAGCCAGCAAACCGACTATCACGATCGCTATGCTTCCGCTGGTGGCGCCAGCCTGTCTTCGCCGTATGGTTACGGCATGAGCGACTTGAATTACTACGGCAACTTCATGTCCGTGCCCGGCTACGGCAACGTCTGGCAGCCCTACTTCCTCGGCGCCAACTGGAGCCCGTTCCAGGATGGCGCCTGGGCCTTCTACCCCGGCGCCGGCTACATGTGGGTGTCGGGCTATCCCTGGGGATGGATGCCCTACAATTACGGCAACTGGGCCTTCGCTCCCGGCTATGGATACGTCTGGCAACCGGGGAATTGGAACACGTGGAATGTGCTTCCGGTGGTGGTGAATGCGCCGGCCAAAATGATCGTGCCGGCAGCGCCCGCGTTCGGGCATCAGACGGTGATGGTGGGACTCGGCCTCGCAGCGTACCCGGCCGGGGATGCGCCGCGTCGCCTGACCATCAATCCCGGCTCCGCCGGCTTTGGGGTGCCGCGCGGATCGGTCGATCACCTCGATCGCCTCGCGAAAACAATGAATCGGACTTCTCGCCCAGTCGTAGCCTCGACTGTTCAGCCAGTTTCGGACCTGCAGCCGGCACGCGGCTTCGGTACGATCTCAAGTCCAGGTCTAGGTCCAGGTCCAGGTTCAGGTGCAGGTTCAATGAGAGGCGGGACTTCTACTGAGACCGCTCCGACCGCGACGCCGCATTCGTCGACCGCTTCGCCGCGTCCTTAGCGAAGTAAGAAATTGCTCCCAAAAAGGCGGCCCAAGAATGGCCGCCTTTTCTCTTCACCGCACTCTTCTACCTACTCCACAATAATGCCCGCGTAGCCAACCACTGACTCGTAATCGCCAGAGACCTCGCCCGATGTTGCGTACTTGACCAGCGTGGCCGCAGTCGCTCCCAGAAGCTTAGCTGCAGTGAGCATGACAATCGTCGGCCCGAACCCGCACATGCTGATGTCTTCGTTCATCACCACCTCCCAGAGTCCGTGCGCGTCCATGGCCAGCACGCGTTCGATTGCCTTGTGGTCCTTGACGCGGGTGATGGCGTCGGACTCGTAGTGGTTCATGTCGCTGGAGGCAACGATCAGAACTTTCTCTTGGCGGGCTTCTTCCCAACCGGCAATCACATCCGCCAGCGCTTCGCCCAATCCGCGGAGCACATCAAAGTCGCTGGTACCGACCGCGATCGGAACGATATGCAACTCCGGCTGTCGCGCCTGCAGGAAAGGAAGCTGAACTTCGATGGCGTGTTCGCCGCGGTGCGCGGCGCTGTCCTCTTCGAGCCCGGGAAAGCGACGCAGCAACCGAGCGCCCATTTCCGCGTCGGCTGCAACCTCGCCCAGCGGAGTCTGCCACGTGGTATTGGCCATGATCGAAAGCGGACGTCCCTTGCCCGTGTGATTGGGGCAAAGAATCACGCAGCGCTTAGGGATTTCCAGGCGCGCATACACAGCGCCCGCAACGCCGCCGGAGTAAATGTATCCCGCATGGGGAGCGACGCATCCGATGGCGGCGATGCGGCCGGTCTCGGCCGGAGTCTTGCCCGGAGTCTTGCCCGGAGAAGTATATTCCCGAACGTCGCGCAGCAATTCGTCAGCCCGGCCCGGATAAAATCTGCCAGCAACGGCGGGAGTTCGTAAAGCGGAAGTCACAACCAGCCTCCTAGCGGAGACAAGATTCGTGTGGCCGCGGACATTTGCCCGCGAAAAGTAGGCTCGCGAAAATAAAGCCAGCGAAAATTACAAACTGCCGTCGCCCAGCGCCCGGAACAAAGCGGCGGTTCTTTCGAGCGGCAGAGCTTCGGCCCGGATAGCAGGTTTCACGCCGCTTTTCGCCAATGCCGCCCGCAGCGCATCTTCATCGTACGCCGTTTTCAGATTATTCCAGAGAGTTTTCCGTTTCTGCCCAAAGCAAAGTTTAAGGAACTGAATAAACTCGGCCTCGGGAACCCGCAGCGATTCCAGTCGCGGTTTGATGGTAATGCGAACCACGCTCGAATGCACCTTGGGCGGCGGGGCAAACGCCGCTGGCGGAAGCGTAAAGAGTTGCTCGACCCGGCCGTAGAGTTGCGCCGTCGCCGAAAGCAAGCCGTAGTCACGGCTTCCCGCCGAAGCCGCCAGGCGATCGGCAACTTCCTTCTGCACCATGATGACAATGATCGAAAAGTAACGGTGATACTCCAAGAGGCGCAGCAGAATATCGGAGGTAATGTAATACGGCAGGTTGCCGACAACACGGGCCGGTTCGGGCGTGAAGTTCAAGCCGGTGCGAAGGCTACCCGGCTTCGCCCCGAAGACGGTGTCCAGTTCGATGGTCAGGATATCGCCTTCGATGATTTCAACATTGGGTTGCATGGAGAATTTCATCCGCAGCTGCGCCGAAAGCACGCGGTCCAATTCCACCGCGATCAACCGCCGCGCCTTCCCTGCCAGCAGATCGGTGAGGGCGCCGCGCCCGGGGCCGATCTCCAGCACCGTGGCCTCTGAAATATCGCCCAGGGCCTCTACAATGCGCACAGCCGCCGCTTCGCTCGCCAGGAAATGCTGTCCCAGCTTGGGCTTGCGCGAACTCGTTTGTACGCTAGCGCCCTTCGTCACGTTGACCCTCTTTCTTTCCGGCCTTAGACTGAAGTGAATTTGTAATTGGCGATTGGTAATTTGTAATTGAAAAAAAGAAACGACTCAACGATTTTCAATTACAAATTACAAATTACAAATGGCCAGCTTAATCATAACGTGAGCGAGGCTCATCGAGTTCTCGCTCAGGAGGCTCTTTCGCCATGCATATCGCTTTCGCAGCATCCGAGTGCGTTCCCTTTTCGAAAACCGGCGGACTCGCCGACGTGGTCGGCGCCTTGCCGCGCGCACTGGCCGCTCTGGGACATCAGGTCAGCGTGTATCTTCCGCGCTATCGCCAAACCAAGCTGGCCGATCCGCAGACGGTCGTCCGCAGCATCACGATCCCGTTCGACGACAAGTATCGCTTCTGCTCGGTGGTCACGGCGGGTGCGAATACGCCCGCCGGGATCAAGTTTTATTTTGTGGATTATCCGCCATACTTCGACCGGGAAGCCCTCTACGGAGGCCCGGCCGGCGACTATGCGGATAACGCCGAGCGCTTCGCTCTGTTTTCGCGGGCGGTGCTCGAAGCCTCCAAGGTGCTGGGCGTGCCGCAGGTGTTCCACTGCCACGACTGGCAGTCCGCGCTCGTGCCGGTGATGCTGCGCACGCTCTACGCCGAGGATCCCGCGTTTCGCGAAGTCGCCACCGTGTTCACCATCCACAACATGGGATACCAGGGCTT
>JBEKWX010000072.1:0-14790 GCA_049512675.1 Terriglobales bacterium
CTGCTGCCTTTCTTTGAGAGTGACCAACCCTCACATATGAAACGGTGGATCACTGGGCTTTCTGTCTTTGCTCTTGCGTACGTTGCAGGTATGAGTGTTTATGGCCTTCTTGCGAAATAAGCTCCGACCGTTCAACGTCTCCATTATCGGGCTGGCCGGCCTCGTCGTGTTCGCAGCTTGCCTGGGCTACGGGCAAACCAAGAACTCTTGCCTGGATTGTCACTCCACCTTGCCAGATCCCCTGGGAGTGAGCCAGGAGAAGTTCAGTCAGGACATACACGCACAAAAAGGCTTGACTTGCGCCAGTTGCCACGGAGGCGACCCAACCAGCGACGATGCAGACAAAGCCATGAGCCGAAAGGCGGGCTGGAAAGACAACATTGATCGAAAACAGATCCCGCAGCTGTGCGGAAGTTGCCATTCGGATCCAGCCTATATTCGGCAGTTCGACCCCAGTTTGCGCACCGACCAGTTGGACCAGTACCGCACCAGTGTGCACGGCAAGCGCTTCGCGGCTGGAGACACGAAGGTAGCAGTGTGCACGGATTGTCATAGTGTCCACGATCTAAGGGCGCCGAGCGATCCCCGCTCCACGGTTAACCCGGTCAACGTGGCGAACACGTGCGCCCGCTGCCATGCTGACGCCAGTTACATGCAGGGATATTCCATTCCCACGGATCAGTTCGCCAAGTACAGCACCAGCGTGCACCATGAAGCGCTGGCGGTGCGAGGCGATCTGAGTGCGCCCACCTGCACAACCTGTCATGGAAACCATGGCGCGGCGCCGCCAGGCGTAGACAAGGTTCAGAATGTGTGCTCGAACTGTCACGCTTTCCAAGCCCAGATGTACGAAAAAAGTACGCACAAAAAGGCCTTTGACGCGGCTTCTCTTCCCGGATGCGTCGTGTGTCATAGCAACCATGGCATCAGACATCCAACCGACTCGATGCTGGGCACTGGTCCCGACGCCGTCTGCATGCGGTGTCATACCCCGGGTGACCATTGTGATCAAGCCCGGGCAGGATTACTGAGCAGCTTGCGTCGATTGGACGATGCCAATAAAAGTGCAGACTCGGTTCTCCGTGTCGCCGAGTCTTCTGGCATGGAGGTGAGCGAGGCTCGGCTGGGACAGGATCAGGCACGGGATTCACTGACCAAGGCGCGGGTCACGATCCATAGCTTCCGGACGGACCTGGTGGATCAGGATATTCAAGCTGGCCTGAAAATCGCCGCTCAGAACCTGCAAGCCGGGAAGGATGCCATGGTGGAACGCAACTATCGCCGTCTCGGATTCGGAATATCCGTCATTGCCATCGGGATAGTGTTGGCCGGGCTTCGGCTATACATCAAGAAAATAGAGAGTTAGGCGCACACATGCGCCCCCTCTCATCACGGGGAATGTTTAATTGGTTGGGATGATTGTGGTAAGAGCGGCGCTGGACGTGCCATTTGCTCGCCGACTTCCACTATCCTGGCGATTTCGCTCATCTGGCCAGCGCCAAGGCGACGACGTAAAGAAGACGTTTTTCAGAAGAGTGCGAACGCTTTCGCCAGCATCAGAACTTCGCCCAATAGGCACCACACAAATACGTCTCTATGCGCCTAGGACTACGAGTGGTTACCTTGGTGCCTCATGCATCCGTGCCTGACTCGTTTGGGCTATTTCGCTGCATTCTAATTTGCCGCACACTATTTTGTAGATAGCTCGTGTCTGGAATTAGTCACTTACAAAGTCTCCTCCTGGAACCAGGATTCCCGATGACGCAAAACCTAGTCCCGGTAACACAAGACCTGGCGCAGGAAACCTGGCGCTGGCAGGACAAAACGGCAAAGTTGTCGCTCAAATTCTCCGATGACGTCTTACGGGAAGTGGCCTTGAGCGGGGGCGTGGTTACGATCGGTCGCCAGCCGGACAACCTGCTCCAGATCGATAATCCCATCGTCTCCGGCCACCATGCCAGGATCTTCTGGGAAAAAAGTCACTATGTTCTTGAAGACAACGAAAGCTTCAACGGCACCTACCTCAACAATCGCAGCGTCTCGAGGGCGGTGCTTGGCGATGGGGACGTCATCGTAATCGGCAAACACCGAATCGAATTTCACAGTGAGGTCGGAAAGCGTGATGCGTCGTCCTCGTCTGTGACCCAAGATCGCACCAGCGGCTGGCAGGCTCAAGTAGAAAAAGCCGCGCCCCCGCAGCTGGAAGCTACCATGGTGCTGGATACCAACAAGCTCAAAGAAATGATGGCCAAAATGGCCTCCGCCGCTGCGACTGTCCGGCCATCGGGCATCGCATTGGTGACAGCCTGCGAATCTAGGGCGGTGAGACCGCGACAAATAGGCATGCTTACCATCGTCGCCGGCCGAACCGACCGGCAGCAGTATCTTCTCTCCAGCAAGCTCAGCGTGATTGGCAAATCCATGATGGCCAGCATTCGGCTGAAACGATGGTTTGCTCCCCGCGTCGCCGCCTCGATTCACCAGCGAGAAGACGGATACTTCCTCGTGCGGGCAGCAAAGAACATCCGGATTAAAGTCAACAATGCCGAAGTAACACAAGGCCAACAGGAGCTCAGAAGCGGCGACCAATTTGAAGTCGCCGGAATTGTCGCCAAGTTTGGCTATGAAAACGGGTAAATAGCGGGCGTTAGGCTCAAACCCCGGTCAATGAGTGGAATCAGTGGATGCCATGTGAGTGTGTGAAGTGCGAGTGTCGGCTCTGAACCTGAACGAGGGCACTGAGGTTTAGATCTACTGTGATGTGCCACTCCTGTAGCAACCATTCTGGGACATAACACCGATTCTTGTTTCGCTTGCACCAGGTGTGCAACTCCGCTGATGAAGTGTACATGAAGTGTACTTCTCTGCTCTGAGCCGCAGTTGTTTGACCCGCAGTTCGAATTCAGTAGGGAGAGCGGGAACTGGCGGAATGGAAACAAGGCATGGTGGCGTACGCTTCCAATCCAGATCATCGGTGGGCCAAGCTGGTCTATCTCACCGAACGCGGAAAAAAAGCCGTCCAGGAACTTGAACGGCACCACGCGGCGTGGGCCAATCAGATGGCATCCTGTGTCCGCCATCCTGAGATGAAGCTGGCGCTGTAGGTTCTAAGGAAACACGCTCCGCAATGGTGAGTAGGCGGGCCGATTGAAATGCTGCTTGCACCTCTGAACCCTTCGATACTAAGGCTTGATCTCGTCGAGTGGTCCGCCGGAGGCGGCGCTTTGGGAATTGTTTCCGAACCGTCGGCTAACCTTACCTTGGATAAACCCCACTTACTTTAATCCCTCGACCAGGTAAAGGTCGGCCAGCATGCGGTGATATCCGTATACACAATTCGTGGCATCAGGAGTCAACAGAATCGGGCCGATGTTCTCGACCCCGGCGGGATCGGATGGCATGAGCTGCTTCCAGGGAGTGCGTTGCCGGTTTGCACGTCGAGGCGATCGACCCGAGCCGGTAATTCACCCGGCTGGTAGATATATAAGGAGCGGCCATCCGAGCTGAACGTGATTGGCTGTTCCCCGGCATTGAGTCCATTGACTACACGTGGCTCACCGCCGGCAACCGGATAGAGATATCCCTTTTGGTCGGGACCTATTCCGGCCACCCACTGCGAATCGGGGCTGATGACAAACTTTGTGCCATTCACCCCTTCGGGCGTGATTGCCTGGCTCTTTCCCAAAGCCATATCGAAGATGTATAGCCGTACTCCCTTTCCCGGTTCATTTCCCGAGAACAGGATGCGCTTCCCGTCGGGAAACCAATGCGCAAACGCGTGGTTGATATTGTCGTTGGTCAGGTCTTTGGGCTCCCCTGCACCAGTGGTCAGCAGCTTCAGTTGTCTGGGCGAACCTTGCGTCACCGTAATCACCCATTTTCCGTCGGGCGATAAGGCCCTCGCTCCACCTTCTCCTAGCAGGACAGCCGGAGAACCATCAGTCTTCCGAATGTACACGGCGTAGGACAACCCGCCGGACTTGGAGTAGGCCAGTGCTCCTCCACCGCCCTCCTCGGTAAACAAGAGGGTCTTGCCATCCGCAGAAAGGTCAGCCGGGAAGGAGTAGTCCAGCCACGAGAGCTCACGCTCCCTCGAATCACTACCGTTAACGCCCATCAATTCGCGTCGCCAACTGGCACGCATCAAGAGCACTTGCCCGTCCTTGGCAATATCCAACAACATCAAGGCACCCGGTAATCGCAAGACCATGCGCTCTTTGCCACGAAGCGTCACTGCATAAAGGGTCCGATCCGTGCCGGTCTTGCTGGCGGTGAACCAGATCTCGTTGCCGTCCGGCGACCACGCCAACCCCTGTGCGGTGACCCATTCACCCGAGAGAACTTTCTTGTTCCCCTGTAGATCGACTACGGCCACCGAACCAGCGTCGTCGCCTTGGATGGGATGGTCGAGAAAAGCGATCAAATCCCCTTTTGGAAAAACTCGTGGATGACCGACCCATCCCCCAGTGTCATAAAGTGGTTTCCCTATGGGATATTCCAACCGGTTCTTTCCGCCGAAGTCACGCACCACGGCCAGGTTGCGGCCGTCCGGTCCCCAATCCGCCCACTGCACCTGCTCCAGCACATCACGAGGAGCACCGCCGGCCAGCGGCGCTCTCGCCAGCGTGCCCATGCTCACCCAGGTGCCGATCGCCTTGCTGTCCAATAGAACAGCCAATTCAGCAGCGGACGACACCGACATGAGCTGAGTATGACCGAGTCCCATAGAGCGCGACTCTGGTGCTTCGGGGCGGGCCGTGAAAACATCCGTGGGATTGCCTTGCCACGCGGCGCTGTAGAGAATTGTCTGCCCATCCGGAGCAAACCGCGCAGCCCGGATGCTGCCACGGCGGAAGGTCAGCTGACGATACGTGGGCGGGGTGATAACGGAAGCCAGCCCCTCGTGTTTCCCTTCCCAATATGCACCCGCGATAAGGGCGAGGGCGATCACAGCACCCAGAGCGGCAGAAGCCCAAAGCCTGGTTGCGCTCTTTGCCAGGGTTGGTGCGGAACCAACCGCAACCGCGGGTCCGGCCGCGTCGGGCACGACTTCCGGCTGACCTGCGGCGCCTCTTGTGGACGACTGGGAATCTGAATCCCGCTTGAGCCGCTGCAGATCAACCCGAAAGTCGGAGGCAGCCTGATAACGCAGTTTGGGATCTTTTTCCAGCGCCTTGTCGAGAATCTCTTGCAGCCGTGCAGGGAGCTGGGCATTGAGTTTCAGCGCTGCAGTTGGTTGGCGGTGCAGAATCGCGTCGAACACAGCGGCTGTCGTCGATCCCGAAAAGGCCTGTCTCCCGGTCGCCATTTCATAAAGGACAATGCCCAGGGAAAACAAATCGGTGCGGCCATCCAACTCGTCGCCCATGGCCTGCTCGGGCGACATGTAAGCGACCGTTCCCACGGCTGTGCCGGGACTGGTCAGCTGGTGAGGGTTGGCTGCTGTCGCCATAGAACCGGCCGCGGACGTGTCCCGCGCCCGTTGTTGCTCGGCCGTGTATTTCGCCAGGCCAAAATCCAGCACCTTGGTTTGCCCGCTGCGAGTAATAAAGATATTCGCCGGCTTGATATCGCGATGCACAATGCCCCGGGCGTGGGCGGCTGCGAGGGCGTCGGCAGTCGCGATCGCCACATCCAGCAGTTCGGTCAGCCTCATGGGCTTGCCTTCGATCCGGTGTTTCAGCGTCTGCCCATCCATAAACTCCATCGCGATGTAGGCAGATCCGCCTTCTTCGCCAATGTCGTAGATGGTGCAAATGTTGGGGTGGTTCAGCCCAGAGGCAGTCTGGGCTTCCCGTCGAAAACGCTCCAGAGCGGCGGGGTCTTTGGCCGTATCTTCGGAGAGGAATTTCAGAGCAACCGTACGCTGAAGGCGGGCATCCTCAGCTTTGTAGACCACACCCATGCCGCCGCCGCCGAGCTTCTCTACGATGCGGTAGTGCGAGATGGTCTGGCCGATCATTCGCGAGATACCTGGCTTTCGGGTCGCTTCATTCTACGGACGTGGCTGCGGCCAGTCAACGAATGGCGGCTCTAGCACGAGCGTCTCGAACCCGAAAAACTTGCTTTGGGAGGGGGGCACGTGGAAGCACTTAAAGAGCGCGATGGCCGCGCCCGGCCTGGATACGCAACAGCGCCGCGACGAGTGTGTTGACGTCCTCATAGGTGTTGTAAAGAGCCAATGATGGGCGAACCGTGCTCTCGACGCCCATACGCCGCAGAATCGGCTGCGCGCAGTGGTGGCCGGCGCGGACAGCGATGCCCTCCTGGTTGAGCGCGACACCCACATCCTCGGTGCGAACATCGTCGAGAACAAAAGAGAGCACGCCCGCTTTCTCACGCGCAGTGCCGATCAGCTTCAGGCCTGGTACGGTGAGCAGACCCGCCGTGGCGTAGTTCAGAAGCTCGTGCTCGTAGGCAGCAATACTTTCCATTCCGATCTGTTCGACATAGTCGAGCGCGGCGCCGAGTCCAACCGCGTCCGCGATATTGCCGGTGCCCGCTTCAAACCGCGCCGGAGCTACATTGTAGGTGGTCTTTTCGAAAGTGACGTCCACAATCATGTTGCCGCCGCCTTGCCACGGCGGCATGGTGTCGAGCAGGTCAGCTTTCCCGTAGACCACGCCGATTCCAGTCGGCGCGAAAATCTTGTGGCCGGAAAAAACGTAGAAGTCGCAGTCGAGGGCCTGTACGTCGGTCCGCATATGGGAGACGGCTTGCGCACCATCGACCAGCACACGTGCCCCATGGCGGTGGGCCATCTCGACCATCTCGCGCGCCGGCGTGATGGTGCCGAGGGCGTTCGACACGTGGCTGAACGATACGATACGGGTGCGCGGGCTCAGCAGCTTTTCGTAGTCTTCGAGGATCACTTCGCCGCGATCATTTACGGGCGCTACGCGCAGGCGGGCGCCTTTCTCCGAACACAGTTGCTGCCACGGCACGATGTTAGCGTGATGCTCGAGCCAGGTGATGAGCACCTCGTCATCTTTCTGGACATTGCGGTGGCCCCAACTCTTGGCGACCAGATTGATGCCCTCGGTCGTACCGC
Organism: Terriglobales bacterium; assembly: GCA_049512675.1. Taxonomy (GTDB): domain Bacteria; phylum Acidobacteriota; class Terriglobia; order Terriglobales; family Acidobacteriaceae; genus Acidiflorens. The sequence goes on from JBEKWX010000072.1 coordinate 7,052, forward strand.
GAACGAAGACAATCTCCCGCGCCGAAGAAGCGTTCAGAAAGCGGCGCGTCTTTTCCCGCGCGCTCTCGTAGGCGTCGGTGGCTCGCGCCGCGAGCGTGTGGGCGGCTCGATGGATGTTCGAATTCTCATGCCGGTAGAAATACGACACGCGATCAATGACCGCATTCGGCTTCTGCGTGGTGGCAGCGTTGTCGAGCCAGATCAACGGACGGCCCTGTACCCGCTCCTGAAAAATAGGGAAATCCTGGCGGATTAACCGCGGGTCGAGTGGACGCTTGGCGACCCCGAGATTCGCCGGCTCCAGATCCGGGCGGAATTGGAAGGATTCAACGCCTTGTGGCAGAGAGTTGCCTTGCGCTGCTCTTGCTGTATCGGAGGTATTGACGGACGACCCCGGAATCGCCGGCTGCCGAATACCGAAAACTTGTGACGGACTTGCCGACGCGCCCGCGGGTGCACTCATTGGGGCGCGGAGGTCGGTTTCAGTGGGCGCCTCCGTGGGAATTGACGAAGGCAGAACCGGAGCACCCGGAGGCGACTGTACTCCCGGCACTCCGGGAAACGAAAACAGCTCGCTTATGGAGGGAAATTTCGGCGCAGTGGCCAGATGCGCAGTTTTTTCCAAATCGGAGGAAGCGGCAGCGGTTTCCGGAATCGTAAGTGGCGGGGCGGACTTGGGGATACTCTGAGTCGACTGCGGCGGGTTTGTTATAGGCGCAGCAGGAGGCACCGCAGGAATCGCGCCAGGGACGGACTGGATCTCCGGCAGGTTCGGCTGCGACGCAACTACTTCTGGAACGGCGGGAACCGACGCGCCGGGCACGCGGGGGAAAGAGAATACTTCGGTTGGTCCCGGAAAATTGGGGGCTGAGGCCCATGGGTCAGCTCTGCCCCCACCGGCAGACTCTCCCGCAACCGCCGGTGCGGACGAAACTGCGGCCAGATCCGCCCCGCTCGGCGGAGCAGTCGGCGGGGACACTGGCATTGCCGGGACGCCGGGAAAGGAATACATCTCAGCGGCAGGCGGAATCTGCGGCGCGGCGGCCCAAGGCCCGCCTTTCTCGCCGTCGACAGAAGACGAAGAGCCTGGTATCGCGGGGGCAGCGGCGGAAACTTGGGGCACGAGCGGCGTTGCGCCTGACAGCGAGGCGACGATCGCACGGAAGTCGGCCTCCGTCAACGCGCCGGTTGGCGGCGACGAAGGCGCCTGCGGAACCCCCGGCACTGAGCCCGAATTGGGCACGGCGGGGAACGAGAACATCTCGCGCGGAAAATCCGGAACAGCCGCAGGCGGCGCCACTGCGGGGATTGCGCCCGCCTCTCTTGCCGAAGCCGGTGACAACCCCAGGCTCGGAGGCGCCATCGCCGTCGGCAGCGCTGCGAAGAACTCGTTTGCGAGCCTCGCGATCACTGCTGGATCCGGTAGTGCGGCCATCGCGGCAGACACGCTTCCGTATTTCTGCGCACCTTCCTCTTGGGCGGAAGTCGATGTCGGCGAGTCGGCCGCTATGCGATCACTTGTACTCGTGGTATTGATCGACACTTACGCCCTCCAACACACCGATCGCATCATCCGTGAGAACTGCAATCGAGCAATAGAGCGAAATCAGGTACGAGGCGATTGCCTTGTGATTGATGCCCATGAAGCGAACGGACAGACTGGGCGATACTTCTCCGGGCAATCCCGGCTGGAACAGCCCGATCACGCCTTGTTTTTTCTCGCCGGTGCGGAGCAACAGGATGTTCGTCTTTTCCGTCTTGACCGCCAGCTTGTCGGAAGGCACGAGCGGAATGCCGCGCCAGGTCAGAAACTGCGAGCCAAACAGGTTTACCGTCGGTGGCGGAACGCCGCGTCGAGTGCATTCGCGGCCAAACGCCGCGATTGCCCGCGGATGCGCCAGGAAGAAGCTTGGCTCCTTCCAGACCTTGGCGATAAGTTCATCCAAATCGTCAGGCGTGGGCGCTCCCTTTCTCGGCTTCACGTGGAACTCAGGAACAACGTTATGGAGCAAGCCGTACTCGGCACTGTTCACCAGTTCATTTTCCTGGCGCTCTTTGACCTTCTCGATCATGAGGCGCAGTTGTTCCCGGATCTGGTCGTGCGGGCTGCGGTACAAATCGGAGATGCGGGTTTGCACGTCGAGAACGGTCGTCACCGCGCTCAGCGTGTACTCCCGCGGCTTCTCCTCGTAATTGACATAAATCTCGGGCAGGTCAACCTCCGCGCCGGGGCTGCACTCGATCGTCTGATCGCCGGGATGGGGGGGCTTCACTTTGTTGACACGGTACGTGCCGGCTTCCACCGGCACCCACGACAGGAAGGTGACCAGCCAGCGTGGCGTGATCGTATCCATCATGGGGACGGTTTTGGTGACGGTCGCGAGCTGGCGAGCTTCCAGTTCGCTCAGCGTATGACGAACTTCGGCTTTTTCAGGCATGCGGTGACTCCTTGATGAATAAGCAAATTGCTAAATGGAATGTGCAGCGTTGGACGCGGGATTCTTGCACGAACTTACACTTTCTTTCTGCCGGCAAATGCTGAACCACAGTCGTGAACCAGTTATTCTAACAGCATTCACCAGGCAACGGTCGATTTCCCCCGCGCGGCGGAAGCCGCCACGAAGCTAAGGTGGCCCGCAGGCACGAGAATCCCGCTCTAGAGGAAACTGGTGAAGATCGATAAGAGGTTACGCACGAGATTTAACGTGCGCAAATGCCTGGTGTCAAGGGCAATTTTGCTCAAAGTTTAGTTTATGGATAGACATACTAGACAGCCACCGTAGGAAAGGCGCTTCGTTAACCGATCCAGAGCCCTTCGACACGAACCTGGATTCCTGCCGGTGTGCGGTTCATGAAATTCACCAGCCCGGAGTGCCGCCACTGCAGCATGCACATGCGAGGCTGGAAGTAGTACCGGCAGCCAATTTTGATCTCGGCCTTCGCTTCCGTAATTAATCCCTCATATCCTGTGACGTAACTGTGTGCGGGGGGAACGTCCGAGGGAGGGAGGGGAAAAACACCAGTGTGCTAACAAACTTAGTAGAGTATGCAAAGTGACGAAGATCATAGAATCATGTGATGCCCTCGTATGAACGAATCGGGGCGAGCGGCCGGCAAAAGAGCGGCCGGCAAAAGATCTTGCCGCTGGTCCTGGATCACGGGCAAACATGACGTTATCCCAAGGTAAGGGTAGCCGACGATCCAGCCCTTCGGTTTATGAACCCAACGTGAAAGAGCTGAGGACGGCTGCTTGTTATCGTGTCGCATTTGGAAGCGCGGATCGTCACATCGGCCTCAGCTTAGGTTATGGAAGAAAGAGGTCAGGTCCCCCGCGACCGCCGCTGGTTCCTCAGCCGGGGCGAAGTGCCCGCCGCGCGGAAACACTGTCCAGCGCCGGATGTTGTACACGCGCTCCAGATATGAGCGCGGCGGCTCGCCTTCGGGAACGGTCTGGTGGGCGAAAACACCAAACGCCGTGGGCGCGCTGACGTAGGTGGGATCGACCGGGTGCCAGCGATTGTCCCAATAGTCGCGCATCGACGAGGTGATGGTCTGCGTCACCCAGTACAGGGTGAGCGTGGCGCAGAGGAAGTCGTCGGGCGGCGTGACGTCGCTCCACGAGTGCCACTTCTCACCCACGTATGCCGCCAGCCCCGCTGGGGAGTCGTTGAGTCCGTAGCCGACAGTCTGCGGCTTGGTGGACTGGATCGCGCTGTAGCCCCGCTCCGTCATGTCCCAGCGCCGGCTCACCGCCAGGTACGAACGCTCGACATCGGACAGCTCCGTATCGTCCACCACGGGGGCGAGGTCCGACTCCAGTGTGGTGAGATGGATGCCGATCACCGATTCGGGATGGTCAAGCGCAAGGATCGTCGTCACCCCGGCCCCAAAGTCATAACCGCCCGCGCCATAGCGGGAATATCCAAGCTCGGCCATGAGCCGGTGCCAGCGCTCTGAGACGTACCGGTAATTGATGCCGACCTTGGGTGGGCGCGGCGAGAATCCATACCCGGGCAGGGAGGGTACGACCACGTCGAAGTGGCCGAGCATCGGCAGCATCTCCACATAATCGAGGAAAGTGCCAGGCCAGCCGTGCGTGAGGATAAGCGGCACACCCCGGCCCGATGCGGCACGCTGGTACACAAAGTGAATGCCCTCCCAGGTGAAGTGTTTGAGCGCGTTGAGCCTCCGCTCCCAGGCACGCCAGTCAAACTCATCGGCCCAGTAGGACACGCGACGCCGTAGCCAGTCCAACTCAGTGCCCTGTTCCCAGCCTATGCCGGGTATCTGGTCGGGCCATCTCGTATGGCGCAGCCGTGCCCGCAGATCGTCGAGCACCTCATCGGCCACATGAATCCGAAACGGTTCCACTAAAGCAACTCCCTCTTGGCCACGGCCAGTGACCAGCCAAACGCGCCAGGCAAAGGCCAGATCAATCCCGTTACGACACACGCGAAATCATGTCTCCGTTTCACGCCCTTGCTCTTGGGTGGCGCAGCGGTTCACCGCTGCGATAAAAGGCTCACTTTCAAAGTAGGCTCTAGCCGCCGAGGGAAAGCCGGGTGCCCCACTCATCGCGCTCCTTGCGATGAGTGGGATGCCGCGCCATCTTATCCAGGACGTAAGCGTGGGCAAGCCAAGAACTACTTCCTCGCCAGTATTTCCCGAAGGATCCCATTGCATTCCCGCCAAGACGCGCCTTCGCTGTGCGGGCTGTGCCGCCCGTCCTCGATAAAACGCATCTCTGAGCCAGCGATCGTCGCGTGCGCTCGTTCCATCTCTCCCGGTTCCGTTCGAGGATCGCCTCTCCCATGCACGAATGTCACCGGCACTTTCAGCTCGCTCAGCCGCCCGTCATATAGATCCTCGCCCAGTCGCTCACTCTGGGCCGCCAGTTTCAGCCAGACCCGGCAATTCCGCTGTACCACTTTCTTCCATCGCTCCGCGCCATGATCCGCCACCAGCAACTCTTTTACCTTTTCACTTACCTCCTCCGGATGGGTTGCAAACCGTGTGAAGAAACTGCGCGAGCTCGGCTTGTTGCGATAGAGATGAAATGCCTCCAGAATCAGACGTGCGCACCGCTCGGGCGCCATTAGGCCGATCATCGCGGCAATCACCGCTCCATCGCTGTGTCCCCAAAGAACCGCCCGCTCGATCCCCAGCGCCTCCAGTACAAGAAGCGTCTCCTCCGCCGCCCGGCGATGAAAGTCCGTCGGCATCTGCCGCGGCAATCGCACCGAGCGCCCGTAGCCGGACCGGTCAGGAATCACAAACCGGACGTGCTCCCCAAATGCCTCGATCTGCCGGTCTTCAATTTGGCGATCGATGGGATACACCCCATAACCCCACCCCCCATGGAGGAACACCACCGGCCGTCCGCTACCCACATCCCGGTAGTGAATCTGAACCGGCCGAACCCCAGCCGCATGCGGCGAGTTTTTCAATTCCACAAACGGCATGGGATCTCAAATTATTTCGCTGGTGTTATTTCGCTGGTGAACTGCGCGCGTCCGGAACTCGCGTAGGGACAGCCGCCCTCGGCTGTCCAGCCGGACGAAGTCCGGCAGACGCGGCAAGCCGCGTCTCTACGGCAGCAGCAGCAACTTCCCCGTAGTCTTCCGCGCTTCCAGATCCCGGTGCGCCTGCTGCACCTTCGCCAGCGGATACACATGTTCAATCCGCAACTTGAGCTTGCCGTCGCGAATCATGCCAAAGACCGCTCCCGCACGCTGCTGCAACTCCTGGGCAGAAGCAATGTAATTCGCCAGCGAAGGCCGCGTCAAAAAGATTGATCCCTTCTGGGTAAGCACCAGCGGGTCAAGCGGAGCGACCGCCCCGCTCGAACCTCCAAACAGCACCATCATGCCCCGCGGACGCAGCACGTTCAGGCCCTTGTCGAACGTAGTCTTGCCCACCGAGTCATACACCACATCCACGCCTTTGCCCCCGGTCAGCCGTTTCGTCTCCACCTCAAAATCAGCCTGTGTATAAAGAATGACCTCATCCGCTCCCGCCGCTCGCGCCAGCCTGGCTTTCTCCTCGGTCGAAACCGTCGCAATCACCCGCGCGCCAAGGTTGTGCGCCATCTGCACCAGCAGCAACCCAACTCCACCGGCAGCGGCATGAATCAACGCCGTCTCGCCTTTCTTCAGCGGATAAGTGCTATGGGCAAGGTACTGAGCCGTCATCCCCTGCAGCATGGCCGCAGCAGCCTCGCGCTCTCCCACTCCAGCCGGAACCTTCACCAGACGGTCGGTCGGCACCGCGGCGTACTCGGCATAGCTCCCAAGCACCGAGGTGTAAGCCACCCGATCGCCGACCGCCACCTCGCGCGCGTCGGCGCCCACCGCCGAAACCACGCCCGCCGCTTCCTGTCCCAAAACAAACGGCAGCGGCGTCTTGTAACGCCCCTCGCGGTTATAGACGTCGATAAAGTTGACGCCCGCCGCCTGTATCTTCACGACGGCCTCGTTCGATTTCGCCTGCGGAACCGGCAAATCCACCAGTTCCATCACTTCCGGCCCACCCGTTTGCTTAATCTGTATAGCTTTCATATGCGCTTTCGATGAATCCGTGACGGCAAAAGACTCGCCGCCCGCAATCCGCTCCCTTCAAACCCCTCGGCAAGAGCCCGAAAGACTCCGATGCCCCTTCCGCCCCAGCATCACTGCACTATTGCATCCCCTGCCAGCCTCGGGTAACATGGCCAACCGGTCCCGAAAGTAACAGGTACATGAGTCTTCTGTATCGTTGACCCAACGAATTTTGCGATAGTACCATCTCATACTGAGGTAAGCTGGTTTGCGCTCGGAAGCGGTGCGGTAAGTTTTTGAAAATATGAGGTTTTTTTCGAACTCCTATCTCGCGATCATTCTCTCCGCCCCATTGGCGGCGACCCTCGCCTGCCAGAGTGCCCAAAAAACTTCCTTCATGCCTCCCGCCCAGTCTCAGGCGCCCGCCCTGATGGCGGCCAACCGCGCGCCCGATCCGCATCAGCAGAGGCCAGCCGCCGCTGATCCGCAAGCGAAGCCGCCGGTGCCGCAGGCGCTCGAGGCCGATCCCGTAGGCGACCTGATCGCCCGCGTCGAAAAAGAATACCAGTCAGGCCAGGATAACTATCGCGCCGGCCACCTCGAAGCCGCCAAACAGAATTTCGACTCCGCTTTCAACCAACTGCTCGGCAGCGGATTCGATCTCCGCTCCGATTCTAACGGAGACGACCGCCTCCAACGCGAACTCGACCGCATTCTGGACGGCATCAACAACCTGGAACTAGCCGCCCTCGAGCAAGGCGACGGCTTCGCCGAGCAAAAGTCGGAACCAGCCCCCATCGACGAGGCTAACGAACTCACCTTCCCGGTCGACGCCAACATCAAGGCGAAAGCCGAGGCCGAGCTTAAGTCCACCCCGTCCGACCTGCCGCTGGCCATGACCGACCAGGTAGCCGGCTACATCAATTACTTCTCCACCCGGGGACGCGGCACCCTCGAACGCGCTCTAGCGCGCTCCGGCCGCTACGAGGATATGATCCGCCGCACCCTGCAAGAAGAGGGAGTGCCGCAAGACCTGATCTATCTGGCGCAGGCGGAATCCGGCTTCCATCCCCTGGCCGTCTCCCGAGCCGGCGCCCGAGGCATGTGGCAATTCATGGGCAGCCGCGCAAAAGGCTACGGCCTGGAGCGCAACTGGTGGGTAGATGACCGCCAGGATCCCGAAAAGGCCACCCGAGCCGCCGC
>JBEKWX010000073.1:0-14514 GCA_049512675.1 Terriglobales bacterium
TCCCGTCGGTTCCGAACGGAATCAACTCCGGACTCGTGCGCTTGCGGACGGCCACAATGCGAATGGATTGGACAAATACCTCGGTTGTGGCCGGCCAAGATGCGATTTTCTTCTCACCGAACTCGCCGACATCATTTGCGACGCTGGCGATTCCAGCGCTGACCTATGCGGGGAATTTGTGGAGCTGGGTGCCACAGATAAGAGTGGAACACAGGGTGGCGCTGGGGGAAGAGTCGAGCCTGATATTCCAGGGAGGGATTCTCGATCCGGTGAGCGGGGAAGTACCGGGCACAGTGCCGGGCGCAGAGCCAGGCACAACTTATTACCGGCAGGCGGGGCCTGGGGAAGCATCGCGCCAACCAGCATACGGTACACGGATCGCATGGACGCGGAATGTTTTCGGGCAGCCGTTGCGGGTGGGCGTCGGCGGGTACTACACACGGCAGGATTATGGTTTCAATCGGAACGTTGACGGCTGGGCCGGAATGACAGACTTCGACCTGCCGCTTAATCACCAGTTTTCTTTGAGCGGGAAGTTTTATCGCGGAAGGGCCCTCGGCGGACTGTATGGCGGCATTGGTCGCAGCGTGTTGTTCAGCGGCGATCCGACGTTGGCCAGCACGGAAGTGCAAGCCTTGGACTCGATTGGTGGCTGGGCGCAATTGAAATACCGTCCCGCGAATAAATGGGAGTTCAATGCGGCGTTTGGGGTGGATAATCCGTATGCCAGCGATCTGAAATACTTCGAGTATCCGCAGTCCTACGGGGATCCGACACTGGCGAAAAATCAGGGGAGCTTTGTGAACATGATTTACCGTCCCCGCTCGGACTTGTTGTTTTCCGCTGAGTATCGACACCTGACGACGTACTCGCTTACCGACGGCGGAAACAGCGCAGGGCATCTCAATTTGATGATGGGAGTTCTTTTTTGAGCGTATGGATGGAAGCGGACACGGTAAGAAGCGGCAGCAAAGAACGCACTGAACTTTAAGATAGGCCGGCGACGATGAGCCATGGAAAAATCCTGATCTGGGTCGCGATGTTGTGGTCGAGCGCGGCCGGATTGCACGCCCAGCCCCCGACGCAGATGACGACGCAGATAACAACGCAGATAACGACAACGACCGTGCGCGGGCGCGTCGAGGTCATCGGTGCAGTCGGCGCGGGCAAGAGGCGGCACGGAACGATTCCCGGGACAGTGGTGTGGCTGACGCCAGTAACAATGGGAGCGGCAGGCGAAGCCGCTGCTGCGGCGCCAAATTCCTCGGCCGGTCCGCCGGCAAGTCCGGCGCAAACCCCGCGCCTGGTGCAGAAGAACAAGAGTTTTGAGCCGCACATCCTGGTGGTTCCGGCGGGGGCGATGGTGGAGTTCCCCAATCGCGATCCTTTCTTCCACAACGTCTTTTCACTTTTCGAAGGAAAGCGGTTTGATCTCGGTCTGTACGAGGCGGGTGCTTCGCGGATGGTGCGATTCGACCGGCCCGGAATCAGTTACATTTTCTGCAATATTCACCCCGAGATGAGTGCGGTGGTCATTACGCTGGCGACGCCGCTGTATGCCGTTTCAAATGCGGACGGGCAACTCAGCCTGGCGGGCGTTCCCTCCGGGCGTTACCTGTTGCATATCTGGAGCGAGGGCATGGGGCCTGAAAATGCGCAGCCGCTTGCGCGGGAGATCACGGTCGCGGAGAATGCTTCGTCTTTGGGAGTGATTCGAGTTCCGGAAGCTAATGGACAAGGCATTGCGCATAAGAACAAGTATGGACGCGAGTACGACGAGCCTACCCCCAACAACTCTGTTTACGAGCAGCAACGCTAGGATTCTTATTGAAGAGAGCGCAAAGGGCCGCCTGTTCTCAGGCGGCCTTCGCGACATTTCCGTTTCCCATTTCTTCTAGCTAGTGTTTTCGTTTTGAGCGCTTGCGGCTACTTGAAAGCGATCACACCGAACGTTCCAGCCAGATTGTTGTATGGACCCGCGGCGAAGAAGAGTTGGTTGGTCCTGCCGTTGTTTGCGGTGCCCCCGCCGAACTCAAGTCCCCAGAGTTGGTCGATGGCGATATCCTTGCCGCTCGAGTCCTTGAGGGTGCCCACGAACTGGCCGGTTTCGAGATTGAAGCCGCTGATAGTGCCCGGATGGTTCAGATTGTTCCCGACCAGAAGAGTGTTGCTCAGCGGTCCAAAATTACTGGGCGCCACGGCGAGGCCATAAGGCTGGTTCAAGGGCTCGCCGTGCGCCAGCACTTTTACGAATGTCCCGTCCTCCTGGAAGATGTCGATTTGGCCGCTCGGGGCTGTCGATATGAGCGCGAACGTTACATAGAGCAATCCGTTGATATCCGCAATGTTGAACGGCCCATAGCCCGCCGGCAACGTGGGGTCGCTAAACGAATTGACGAGGTTGAAGCTTCCGTCGTACACCTCGACCACGTTGTTGGCAAGGTTGGCGGCATAAAGAAGATTCCCCGAAGGCCGGTTGGTGACAGCGAGACCGGTGTAATTCGCGCCGGCCGCCGAGTTATTCACCACGATGATAGCGTCGTTGGCATTGGTCCCCGGAGCCCACCCGCTGATGCTCCCGTCCAAGGTCGCGAACAGGAAGAACGAGCTCTTTCCCCCTATCTGAAAATCTGACGATCCGTTGAAGACAATTCCAGTGGGCTGACCGGGGCCTGCGCCGGTTGCCGAGGGAATCAAGACCTCCAAGCCCTGCTTAACTCCCTGACCGTTGTAGAGTGTCGACCAGCCTGAGCCTTGATCGCTGACCCAGAAGGGTCCGCCCGAGCTGCGAGCGAGTCCCCAGCCGTTCACTTGCAGCGGATCCATAAACCTAGCCGTTTTCGCTTGATTCGAATCCAGATTTGTGACGTTGTACTGCGCCAGGGCCGCGCTCGAAACGAGCATTACCGAGAGCCCGAGGCAAATTGTGAACGCAATCTTGCGACGCTGCATAGAATCCTCCTTGAATTGTGGGAGCCGGAGCAGAGAGCAAGCGAGTCGCGGAGCGCACGAAGCTTGAACGAGATTTTCTCCGATCCGGCGCGCAGCCGAATGCTAGTTCCGCAGCGTCAGCAGGTTGTCAACGCGGTGTCATCTGTTTGCACAATTCTTGTCGGGAAGGTGGAGCGTTCGCGAATGCATTGGGTTCATGGAAACGGCGCCGTTGCTCATCATCGATGATCCCCATCGATGATCCCGGGATGCGCAAGCTGCCCCTGGCCGCCGCCGAAGAACTGCTGGAGACCGCCATGCGACGCTATGAGGCGGCATGCTGCTGGCCTCGAACATCCTCTTGTGAGGTTCGACACCGATCTTGGGGGCAAACTGGTCTATAATCCCCGGTTCTCAAAGTTGAAGCTGTATTTGCTGCTCGCGGAGCGTGGCTCCGTTCCAGTGCCCGCGACTGAGGAGGATGGGGATGAAACTGCATTTATTGGTTCTGTTCGTTCTGCTTTCGACGGCGATGCTCGTGGGCCAGACGTTTCGTGGCACAATCCTGGGCTCCGTGACCGACCCCTCCGGAGCATTCGTGGCCGGAGCGACAGTCAAGGTGCGCAACGAGGCCACTGGGCTGGAGCGCACGACGACCACAAGCGCGAATGGCAGCTACTCAGTGCCCGAATTGCCCATCGGCAAATACTCCGTCACCGTAACGCAAACTGGCTTCCAGACTTTTGTGGCTACCGGAGTGGCAGTCGACGTGGCCACCGAACATCGTGTGGATGCCGCCCTCAAGACCGGAGCGGTAACCACCCGCGTCGAAGTTTCCGCTGAAGATTTGGCAACGGTCGAGACGACGACGAATGACCTTGGCGGCGTCATCACCGCCCAGACCGTCGAGGACATGCCCGTCAACGGCCGCGACTACACCAAGCTGATCTATCTCAATCCGGGCGTAGCCGGTTCTCCTGACCAGATTTCCGATTCCCCCGGCTCCTTCGGTGAGTTTTCGATGAACGGCGCCCGCGGACGCTCGAACAACTACCTACTCGACGGCACCGACATGAACGATGGCTACCGCAACGACCCGGCCATCAATCAGGCCGGCGTATTCGGTACTCCTTCGACAATACTTCCCATTGATGCCGTGGCCGAAGTCAACGTGCTTTCGAACTTCGAGCCAGAGTACGGGCGCAACGCAGGTGCGGTCGTTAATATTGTGACCAAGAGCGGCGCCAATACCATCCACGGATCTGCGGGAGAATACTTCCGCAACAACGCACTGGATGCGCGCAATTACTTCAACCCGACCACTATCGCCAATCCACTCACCGGACAGCCAGTCGCCAACCCCAAAGCTCCATTCCATAATAATCAGTACGGCGCCTCATTGGGTGGCCCGATCATCAAAGGCAAGACGTTCTTTTATGTCGACTATGAGGGCCAGAAGGAGCCTGTGGGGGTGGTGACCATCTCCAGCGTACCTACTGGCACCGCTGCTGACGGATCACTGCAACCGAGCGACTCTACTGACCCGTCAGGCGTAATCCAAAAACTTCTGGCACGCCACCCCTGGCCGGCGCCGAACTTGGCGAACCCGAACCCCGGTCAGGTCAATAATGATGGCACGGCTTCCGTCGTTTCCCCCTCCTACAATGACCTGACCAGCTTCATCGCCAAGATCGATCACAGTATCAACACCAACAATACCCTCACCGGCCGTTATTTCTTCGGTGACAGCATCCAGTCGTTCCCGCTGGAGCTCTCCGCCAGCGGCGGACAGTTGCCGGGTTTTAACACGTTCACACCGACTCGCGTGCAGTTGGTCTCGCTCTCTTACACGCGCACGATTGGGGCGTCCAAGGTCAACGAGCTCCGCTACGGCTGGAACCGGTTTGCGGAAGGGTTCTTCCCAGCCGACGAGGGTTTCAGCCCCAGTTCGATTGGTCTTTGCGCAGCCACGTCAACCGCCCTGTGCGAAGGCGGCGGCCCGTCCGCTTCTGGCCTGCCCATTATCGAGGTGAGTGGCGTGGCGCAGCTCGGCGCGACCGGCAGCGTTCCGCGTCATCGTATCGATAGCAACGACCAGGTCCTCGACAACTTTTCCTGGAAGATCAACAAGCACAGCGTGAAGTTTGGCTTCGATTTCCACCGTACTTCCGTGCAGCAATTTAATGATAAGGACTTCCGCGGAGAGCTGGAATTCTCATTGACCGACTTCCTCTCTGGCTATGTCGATGGCGGCTCCCAGTATTCCGGCAACTCTACCCGCCGCACGTTTGAGGACAACTTCGGTTTCTATGCCCAGGACAATTACCGTCTGACACCGCAGTTGACTTTCAATTACGGCTTGCGTTGGGACTACTTCGGCGTAGTCCAGGAAAAGAACAACCTCCTCAGCAACATCACCAATCTCGATGCCGCTGGCGGTACTTTCACCCTGACGCAAGTCGGTCAGCCCGGCCTCAGCGGCCTTTACAACCCGGACAAAAAGGACTTCGCCCCGCGCGTCAGCCTCGCTTGGGACGTTGCCGGTAAAGGCAAGACCGTGATCCGCACCGGCTTCGGCATGTTCTACGATGCTTTGTCGCAAGACATGGTGATGGGCCATCTGCCTTATTCGCCCGCCTTCGACCCCGGCCCAGCCTATAACAACATTGGCCCTGATCCGATCCTGTTCAATGCGGCGGTGGGCGGACAGATCGTCTACGGTAGCCCCCTGTTTGTGCCCACCAACCCCTGCTCCGAGTGCGATACCTTCGGCTTCGACCGCAACATCAAGACGCCCTACATGGAGAACTACAACCTCAACATCCAGCGGCAGATTACGAGCAAGGCCGTGATCCAGGCGAGCTACGTCGGATCCCAGGGGCATCGCCTGTGGCGGTTTTTTGACCTCAGCCAGCCCAGCAACGCGACAGTGACCGCCTGCGATCTAGGCAATCCGAACAATCTGCCCTTGCTGGCAGGTTGCGACGGCCCTCCCATGATTCACGACTCCACAGTGCCGCGCAACTACATTCTGAACAATCCCTATGGCACGGTCTATCTCCTGCAGGAGAATTCAACCGGCAAATCCAATTACAACGCGCTGCAGTTGAGCCTGCGTATCAATGGATGGCACGGCATCACATCCATCGCGAACTATGTTTGGTCGCGCTCCATGGATAACTCAAGCGACGGCGAAGACTTCGAGCCCAACGCCGCCCAACCCAACGACAGCAACAATCCGCAGCTCGAGTACGGTCCGTCAAATTTCAACATTCCGCACCGCTTTACCTGGAACTTCGCCTATCAGCTTCCCAACATGGGCGGCAACTGGCAACGCTTGAAAAATGGCTGGGGCATTAATAGCGTGCTGACTTTGCAGGACGGGCAGCCCTTCCAGCTCAACTACAATTTCGAAGATGACTATAGCGGCGGCGGCAACCTTATTGACCGCCCCGACGTAGTCGGGCCCATCAAGTACGACGCCAGGGATCCGTTCAATTACCTCGACCTAAGCTCGTTCGCCATCCCATGCACGATTACGACCACTGCACAGGCCGCGCCCACCGGTTTTGCTCAAGACTGCGTGCCTGGCACCCGTCACTACGGCAATGAGGGCCGCGACTCGTTGCATGGGCCCTCATTTAAGGAATTCAACTTCGCCATCTATAAGACCACTGCGATTACCGAGAGGGTCAACATGCAATTCCGCGCCGACTTCTTCAACCTCCCGAATCACCCCAACTTCTCCAACCCCTTTCTGCCAGCTTTCATCGCCGATGCCGGAGGCACTGTCCCCAATCCCGTTTGCAACTGCAACTATGCGGTTAACGGGAGCGGGCGGGAAGTTAGCAACGGCCCATACAAGATCGCCGCCACCGGCGACGTCGGCATCGGCAACCCGTTCATCGGCGGCGGCGGCCCGCGCGGCATTCAACTGGCCGTCAAGTTCACTTTCTAGCTGCGCAACTTGTTTCTTCCCCGGCTCCTCCCGCAAAACGTGCGGGAGGACGCACGGGAGGAGCGTCTTCCTCACCACGCGGAAGCAGAGAGAGATTTCTGCATCAACTTCATTTGATCCTACCGTTCTCCGATTGAGGCCGCTCCGGTGAGGGGATGAAGGAAAGAGCGATCAGGGCTCAGCCATGTCCTGATTGGGCATCTTTGTGAAGTGTGTAGACTGAGGCATAGGAGCGGAAAGCATCGTACTGCTCTTTTTTGCAAGCATTTTTTGCAAGCATGGGATTTATGTCCTATGCTTATAAGGTCAACATCAAATGTGTGTTGTGCAAGAGGCTGAAAAAGAAAGCCCATAGCTTCAAGCGAGCGGAGAAGAGGATTACTGATACGGCGCTCCGGGGGGATGGAGAGCGCCTAACTGTCTGAAACTAGATATTTGAGGGCCCGTAGCTCAAGCGGATAGAGCATCGGATTTCTAATCCGAGGGTTGCAGGTTCGATTCCTGCCGGGCCTACCATTTCAAATCAATTAGTTAGGCAGCGGTGCAGGCAGGGTCACCGCTTCCAAATGGTCCGTTTGCACCGTTTTTCGTGCTGTTTTCGGTGCAATCATGTCTGAATCATGTCCGTCGAGCCCGCTAACAGAAACTGCCAGTAGAGCATTGGAGTTCTGCTTCTCGTTCAACTTCCGGCCAGCGTCGAGGATATCCCGCTTGTCGGTGATGTTGTACCGCTGAAAAACAGCCGCGGTTTTATGCCCGCTGATCTCCATCGCCACTTTTTGCTGGACGCCAACTCGGATCAGGTTCCGCACTCCGCTGCGCCGTAAATCGTGGAACAGAAGGCCCACGTACTTGAGTTGATGACGTCTCCACTTCTTACCGCAAGCCGAGCATCGACCCTTCGCGTCCACCGTCTGTTCCTGTAATTCTGGGTAGCAGTCACGGCAGACGAGTTCGCCGAGTCCCACTTCACAGCACACCTTCCGCCAACGTCGGCGGAAACCTCGTACTGGCTCTGCAGGTAATCCAGGTTTGGCCGGCGGCCGCGTGAATACGTAGTCGTTTTTCTGCTTCCCGACAATGCATGCCGTGAGCAGCGTTGCGGCTTCGTCCGTCAGTGGCGCTATCCGCGCTTCACCGTTCTTGGTCGTGCCAGCCTCTAGATTGATCTCGCGCGAAGCGAGATCGACCTGGCGGACCCTCAGGTTGAGCAGTTCGCCCTTCCGAAAAGCGAACGTATACGCCGTAGTCAGCAATGCCCGGAACCACAAGCCTTCCTGATTGCATCGGCGTGCCAGCAGCGTGTATTGCTCATCACTGAGAAAACCCTTGCGGGCTGGGTTCTCCTTGTACATCGGGAAAAACGGAACAGTTCTGACTTTCGGCGGCGAGCACTCTGTCGCTAGGTTGAAGGCATGCTTCAAAATCGCCAACTCCCGGTTTATGGTGGGCCCGGCCGCGCCTTCGTCTTCTCGTTTCTTGCAGTACCTCTGCACTAGATCGGTATTCAGATCGTCCGCCTTCAGCCTAGTGAAGAACGGTTCTAGGTGGTTTTTCCAGCGCGATTCAACATCGGTGCTCGTCTTTCTCCCTTCTCGCCGATATTCGTGGAGCACATCGGCGATCAGTTCGTCGACTTTGACGTTGGTGCGTGGAGTAAAGGTTTTCGTTTCCACTTCGGCTAAGCGTCGTTTGAGTAGCTTCTCTGCGACAGTACGATCGGTGCTGTGACTGCTCTCGCAGCGTGGAATCCCGCGAAAATAGAACTTGATCGTCCACACGGCAGTCTTACCGTTGTGGAAAATCGAGCCTCGGCCGCGTTCTCGCTTCGTTGTTGGTTCGTTCATGCTGTTCTCTCCATTCGGAAGATTGAACACAGAAGCCTGAGCCAAGAAGGGAATTTGCGGCGATCACCGGACTGGCGATAATGGTGGGAGCCACGGTTTTCCTCCTGTTCAGGAAGCTGTGGTCAGTGTCGGGTTGGTGTTAGAAGCACCGGCCCGACACGCTTTCAGTGTACGCCCGGTCGCACCTTCGTTCCCAGCAGAAAATCAATTACGAACATGATGCAGATACGGCATCCCAGCTTCTCCGCTGATAACGCGGCTTCCAGAGCCGAGCACTGGATCTGCAGTCCAAGGTTCATGACAGCGTCACCTTCGATTTTTCGACTAGGTTGTCCAAGTCGCGAATGTCAATTAACCACGGACCATGCTGAGACTCCTCATCAAGTTTGATGAGTTGAAGTGCTCCCTTTTGCACGAGCGAACGGACACGCCGCGGCGAGACACTTAGATAGTTGGCTGCGTCTCGGATTCGCAGCGCTCGCTTCGGCATGGCTACCGTCTTCCGCATGGATTCCCTACTTCGTCACGTCGTCCGCTTCGATGCCGTGCGTTTCCTCTTGCGGGCAAATTGGCTCGCGGAGTTTCATCCTGTTGCCGCGGCCGCAATCAGCCCATTCGGATTCTTTGTAGCCCGGGCACTGTGCTGCGCTCATTGCCCTGCATTTGCACTCCCCACGAGCAAACCGAGGCTTGGGTAATCCGGCGCTCCAGCACGACAGCGACAAATATTGGCTCCCTTGCTTCAGCCGCATCAGCCGCCGCGCGTTGGTTTCCACTCTGGTCATATTTCAGACAAGGGCACCGCGAAACCATTACCCAGTAAGCCTTTTTCAGCAGCGCGCAGGATTCGCTCGCCCGTACGTATCGGTTCTCTGGGTCTGGGGACGATTTCTGCGTCATGCGCGCCTCCCAGCAATGCGGACAAGGGCCTGATCCCAAGAGAGTGGTGGTTCGTCATCTAGCATCTTGCGCAAACGCTTGCCTAAATCTGCAGGCATTGGTTTTGTGTCTGGCTCCGTCTTGATTTTCGCAACTGCAGCCTTGACCTTGGCCAGCACTTGCGCCCTCCGCCATGCGTCCTCAAGCGTCTTTTTGTCCGGAATGACTTTCGTTACACAGTGCTCATCAAGCTTGCCCTCAAGCCAGCGGACGAACTGGTCCGATCTCATGGCGTTCAATTCCACCCGCTTCCCACGCCACTTCTTGTAGTCGACCTGGCTCTCGACTAAGAAGTCGATCTCGTCGCGAGTCACGTCGCCGTAATCGAGAAGCTTTTGGCCGGGGTGCTTTATTTGGTCGAACTCAACTGGTTCACTTTGAAGCTTCATTCTCTCAATGTCCGCCAGCCGTAACCCGAGGTAGATCACGTTCGGCTCAACCCGAAACTTATAGCGTCGCGTGTCGTGACCAAGGGTATGCGCGATGCTGAGCCCAGAGACGTCGAAGTCGTGCATGATCAGGATTGTCACCCCAACTCGTCCACCAACTGTCTGGTTGCGATGTTCGACATGCCTTTGGAGCTGAAGATGGCCAAGTCGTAACGTTCAGCTATCTGGCTGCGCTCCAGTAGTGCGTCGAAACCCTCTTTCTCGATAAACAGCGCAAATTGATAGCGGTTTGTCGGTCCCTTGGTCGGGTACATCTCATCAATATCAACTCGTAGGTCCTTAGCAGCATTGCGATCGCGCCAAGAAGCAACGTACTTGCGGACGTCCAGTGTTCCCAGTCCTAAGCGCCTCCGAACGTGCGGCTCGACCAAATGACCACGAGCGTCGTAGACGACGTCCCAGTTTGCAGTTTCAGCCGGGTGATCGAAAATGTAATCCGGCAGCAATGTTTGTGTGAAGTAATCAGAGTCTTTCCAGCACCTACCGCGGGTCTCGGCAAGTACCAAGGGACGCGCTGTGTACATGAGCTGCCGCGCGTTGGCGGGGAGTCTGCCGTTAGCAGAGGCCAGATTGTAAGCTTGGGGCATTACCTTGTAAGCCGCAGGCTTTATGATGTCGTCTCGCTCGTGCCGGCGGTGCAAGCGTTCGATCTGCCGATCCGAGAGATAGTCACTCTCACTGGCGGCAGCGGCGCGGCGCTTTGCACGCGCAAAGAGCTTGGTGGCGCTCGCCACTGCATTGGCTAATACGTCTTTCAGTTCGCTGCTCATACGATTGCCCCTTTCCCCTGATCTGTGAACATCAATCGTGGGCAGCATTGGTGAATCAAAAGGGCCACTGGGTCGTGCCGCTGCACGTGGCAGTCCGTCAGTACGTCGCTGAGATGTCCTGACGGGACTTTGTTGGCGCCCTATGTTCAACGACCTGTTTGATGCGCTCTCATATTTATGGTCATGGCGATGGCCTGTAGCAAATGGGGAGGTCACTGCCGTCGATATTGAACGGATCGGAGAAGGGCGAAACAAGACTTTCCGGTTGGCGGTAGCCTATGAGTTTTCACTCGGCGCGGATGGGCCTTATACAGGCGAATCATTTTGGCGACCCGCATTTTTCGCAAAGAGGCGAGTACAAAACGCCGCTCGAAGATTTCACCGGCGTCAGCAGGTTGCCGTCAGATACCGTCCAGATGATCCCAGCGTTAGCCGGTTGGATCGCAGCGCGTGGAAAAAAGAACAGAAATAGCGGAAGTCGCCGTATGCAACACTGCGTCTCCTTTTTACCGTTCCTCCGTGACCTCTATTTCATTGCCCTCCAAGTCTCGCATTACGAAGTAGCGCGTTCCTTGCCGATCCGATTCAATCGGCGTGACGCTTATTCCGCGAGAAGATAACTGATCTTTTGCCTTTCCGATGTTGGTAGCGTACAGGATCGGTCTTTGATCCGTAGTCGAATCGCGGGGGCCAAGGACAATCGCCGTTTCATCTCGCTCTGAGAACGCCAGCGAAACACAATCTCCCGCATCGCTTGTCGGGGCCACCACCTGTTGAAGGCCAAGTTTCTCTTTGTACCACAAGGATGCAGCAACGGCGTCAGTAACGCCGATGTAAATCGAATCAGGAATCTGGAGTAGAGACATGAACACCATTGAACCTCTCGGGGGCAAGACCGTCAACGGACATAGCAAGATAGCCAGCGATTCGAGCAGTTGGTATGTTAGCTGGCGAGAACAGGCGTGGCTGTTGAAAAAGTCCATTTTTCTCAAAACAGCCGAAATTTGGGGGATAGAAAATGTCTACCCGAACCGAGAAGGTCGTTTATAGGGCATCCTAGCGCAAAGTTTTTTCACAGCCACAGGCGATTTCGCTCAAAACCCAGCGCCATCGGAAGCAGGTTCTGAACGGAGCGTCGAGGTCGGCGGGTAGCCCCCGTTGCTACTTCGCGAAGTACTTCTCGAACAAATCGCGGGACCGTTGCGCACCTTCCTCACTCAGCAGAACAGATTTTGCTTTTGTCGCGGGATCGGAAATGTAACCCTTCTGATGAAGTCGATCGAGGACATCCCAACTGTGACCTTTCCACGCCCTCCATCTTGGTTTGTCTTTGAAGGTAGTCAGGTACAGCAAAGCTAGTACCGCCTCGTCGACCTTTTCTTCATCTATCTCCATGAAGCACCCTCCGCCGAGAAGATGATACGAACTCGGCAAACAGAACATCCATGTCGTCGCCGATCCCATATCCGAGCTCATGACCAATACTCCGCACATGGTCTAGTGTGCCGAGAAGACGGTTGCGGATAGTTTCGGAGTTGGCTGCAAGATCGGTTGTGGTTCGGAGCGCCTGCTCAAACATACGCACCAGCGCATCACAGTAGGCGGCATCTTGATGGTCCACGTCTCGACAGAATCCAGCCGCCTGCTCGCAATAGTAAACCATTAACTCCGCCAGCCCCTCCGGATCACCGCTCGCCTTCCTGTAATCGCGGATCGCCCGTTTGGCTCTCGAGACAGACGTTTCTTCACCTCGGAATGCGTCAGGCCACAACCACCGATCAATGATTTTCTTATACGGCTGCAATGGGTCCTGGCCCAAACCAAAGCGGGCATGAAGAAACGCCCGGTTGCCCTCAGCCGCCGCGTATAGATCTTGGAGCACAGCCAGCAATGCTGCACGATCAAAACCTGCGAGTTCGGCCTTGACTTCTTCCCACGTTGGGTTTGCTTTCGACTGTCGTTTGGCCATATTCCTCTCGGATTTTACGCGCCTTGCCGGTTGCGGTTGGGACGTCAGTCTGGCGTAATCCAATGCTGCGGCATGTGGAGGCCGTCGCCAATGGGCAAGCACAAAGTTAAGCCGAATTATCGTCGCCGGTTGCTTCGACTGCCGGACCTGGATCATTGTAAGAGGGCCGTGCTCAACAGCCTCGGATCGCCAGCCTCGCGCCGCGTGTACGAGTATGCCATCGACCAGTTCATCGCCTGGTACTGTTCCGAACCGCGCCTCGCGTTCAACCGCATCGTGGTGGTTCGCTACCGCATGTACCTGGAATCACGCGGTCTGGCTGCAAATACGATCAACCAGCAACTCGCAGCCGTGCGAAGACTCGCGCACGAAGCCGCCGACGCCGGTTTGCTCAGCCCGGAACTCGCTGCTGGAATCAGCCGGGTGAAAGGTGTCAAGCAGCTTGGGTTTCGCGCCGGCAATTGGTTGAGCGCAGCGCAAAGCTCAGAAGTCCTGCTCCGTGCTTATGGCGAGGGCATGCGCGCGAAGCGAGACTACGCCATGCTGGCGATGCTGTTTGGTTGTGGTTTTCGCAGATAGGAATTGGTCGGCTTAGAGCTAGGTGAGATCCAGATGCGCCAAGGTCACTGGGCAGTAGTGGATCTGATCGGCAAAGGCGGGCACATCCGCACGGTTCCCATACCAGAATGGGTCAAGGCGGCGCTCGATCAGTGGACAAGAGCGGCTGGTGTCAGGGAGGGAAGGATATTCCGTGCAGTCGCGAGGACGGGAAAGGTTTGGGGCAAGGGCATCTCACAAAACGTAGCCTGGTACGTGGTTCGGACCTGTTGTGAGAGGGTCGGTCTGGAGCACATCGCACCGCACGACTTACGCAGGACCTGCGCGAAGTTGTGTCACGACAGTGGTGGTGAACTGGAGCAGATTCAGTTCCTGCTGGGGCATGCGTCGGTGCAGACGACCGAGCGGTATCTCGGCTGCAAGCAGAATCTCGGGAGCCCGGTGAACGATCGCTTCAAGCTGAGGACAGAAGTGTCGCGGCGGGGGCCGAACTTTGAGTTCGCCGCGGTGAAAGGGGCCCCGCCGGTAGAAACAGCGTCTCGCGAAGGCATACGATGCCGCCGCGGAGGACACGAAGATGAGCAGCCCGTCGAGCCCAATCCCCCATCCCCACCAGAACGAGCCGATTTGGTCGAGATCAGAAAAGGCCATCACCGGCGCAGCCTTCGACGCTGCTCTGGGCCAGGAGCTTCACGAAGTGATCCAGGAAACAAAGCGAATGGCCAACGAGATCCAGAAGTCGTCGGATCTATGGGACCCGGAACATCACCTGACCAAGCGCCGTAAAGAGATTGACCGCAAATACGACTTTCGCGGTTCGCGACTTATAGATGTGTTGGGGAGACTCGTGTACGAAAATCGACTCAATGAGGAAGATCTGCGCGGACTGCGTGAAGAGAAGATGAAATCAATCCGTTCTTTCACCGAGTTTCTCAGAGACAGCGCAGCTTGATCTGCATTCTGAGCGCTAACGCCTGATAGCGTCAACCAATTTGGAAAATAGTTGTACTTCGGAGTAAATTGCTGTCGTGAAAGCGAACACTCATCGGGAGAGTTCGAGCTGGGATCAAGAATTCAGTAAGTTGCATTTCGG
>JBEKWX010000074.1:0-11967 GCA_049512675.1 Terriglobales bacterium
CTTGGTGGTATCAGATGCAACGCGGGCGATCACACGTCCGCCCTTGCGTTCTACCGCTCCGAGAACCGGAGTCTTGGGTTTTTCAATCGCCCGGTTGCGCTTAACGCGACCCCCGACATACATCTCATCGACCTCTACCGTTGTCGGTCCCTCCAACTGCATATCCTCTTCGGAGAGCAGGGAGCGAATCTGCCGGAACATACGCCACGCGGTTTTATAGGTGACGCCAGTCTCGCGCTGAATCTGCTTCGCAGAGATGCCGCAACGAGTGGACCCCATCAGGTACATTGCCTGAAACCAGATGCGGAGTGGAGTGGTGCTCTTCTCGAATACGGTTCCAGCCAACGGATAGATGTGATTTCCGCAGTGATCGCAAGCGTAGGCAGTGCGCCCGCTCACGCGGTAGTGTTTACGATCTTCGCCGCACTTGTGGCAACGGGTGACGCCGCCCGGGAACCTCTGTTCTTTGATGGTCTCAAGGCAAACGTGGTCATCGGGAAACTCAGCGTCAAACTGGTTTCGGGTGTATCGGAGTTCTTTCGGGATGGTCTGTCTGCGGTTCATAAGCTTTTTCCAACTACCCACAGACTACCATTTGTTCTACTTGTTGTCAAGGGATAATTACCGGCGGGGGTCTTTGATTTTAAAGGAGTTACAGCTAAAGTCTTTGAGAAGCAATGACTTACGAGATCCGTTCGCTTCGCTCAGGACTTCGGTTGTCAAAGAGCGCTGGAAATGGGTTTGGGGCAGCCTCGAGGGCCGTCTTGGGAGACGGGCACACTGCTGACTGCCCCAATCAGACTTCGATTGTTGTACATGGCGGCTTGAATGTCTGTGATGGTGCTCACAGATGATTTGTGATGAAAAAAGTTAGGGGGCGGATTGCGTTGCTTTCTTTGCGCAGTATGCTCTTATTCAGAGGGAACAAAGCTCGACGGGGGCGACGATGGCCTGAGCCACGCCGTGCAGGAGGAGCAATGGACAAAACAATGAACTATGTCAATCTGGGCAAAACCGGCCTCAAAGTTTCTCGCATCTGTCTCGGCTGCATGAGCTATGGAGCGCCTGCTACCGGTGAACTTAAGCCCGGCAGCCATGCCTGGGCTCTGAATGAACGCGAGAGCGAACCCTTCTTTCGTCAGGCGTTTGATCTCGGTATCAACTTTTTTGACACGGCTAATGTTTATTCAGGCGGGGCCAGCGAGGAGGTGCTGGGGCGGTTCTTGAAGGCCAATGTCCGCCGCGAAGCCGTCGTCATTGCCACCAAGGTCCACGGCGTCATGCGCGACGAGCCCAACGGCCGTGGTCTCTCCCGCAAGGCCATCTTTTACGAACTCGATCAGAGCCTCCGCCGTCTGCAGACCGACTATGTCGACCTCTACCAGATTCACCGCTGGGATTACGAGACACCGATCGAAGAAACTCTAGAAGCGCTCGACGACGTGGTGAAATCCGGCAAGGTACGTTACATCGGCGCCTCGTCCATGTACGCATGGCAATTCACCAAAGCTCTCTATCTCGCCAGCCTTCATGGCTGGACCCGCTTCGTTTCCATGCAGAATCATTACAACCTGCTTTATCGCGAAGAGGAGCGCGAGATGATCCCCCTTTGCCAGTCCGAGGGTATCGGCGTTATTCCCTGGAGCCCTCTGGCGCGTGGCCGCCTGGCTCGTCCGTGGCAAAGCGAAACCACCAAACGCTACGAAACGGACCAGTTCGGGAAGAAGATGTACTCGCCGAGCGAGGACGCTGACCGCAAGGTTGTGGACCGCCTGGGTCAGGTCGCAGAACAACGTGGCGTTCCCCGGGCGCAGCTTGCTCTCGCCTGGCTGCTCAGCAAACCGGTCATCACCTCGCCCATTGTTGGCGCAACCAAGGCGCACCATCTTCAGGACGCCGTAGCAGCCTTGTCGCTCCGCCTGACCTCGGAAGAAGTTGCGTCCCTCGAGGAGCCGTACGCGCCGCATCCTGTCCTGGGTTTCAGCTGAGGGCTCGGCGAATCGAACGCAGCGTTGTACACCACAATGCTGCCGCCTTCGCCCAGAGTTACCTCACTTTTGCGCCCCGACCCTTTGGGTAGAGAGCAAAGCAGCCCATCAGTGATGCGGCTCCGGTGCGGACATCAGCAAGAGTAATCACTCCAAGGTATCGGCTCTGCCATGGCGGCAACACACGTGCAAACATCCGCACAGAAAATTAAACATTACAGTCCAGGAATCTTACAGCCGATCTACTCAACAACACATGGGATCAAGAAGAAAAGTAAGAGACTTCTAACTCATCGGCAAAGGAGAACTTACGAGTTTCGAATATGAATGAGCCAAATGGACTTGATATTTCCACCGCCGCAACAGTTCCGCCTCTGGGTCAGCCTTCTTCTAACTGAATCCCGCGGGGGTTGTCCTATGAGCAGCTTCGATCGGGCGTTGGCTCCCACGCCAGGAAGGTCGCGATGAGTGTTGGAGCCAAAGTGGAAGTTGTCTCCACTCTCGCTCAGGCCGAGGGCGAGCTTTGTGCGATGGCGCGCCTGGTCGACAGCGAGATCGGGGCGGTGGCTAGGGCCTTTGAAGTCCTTGCCGGGCATGCCGACACGATCTTGCAGCTGGCGGCTGCCATTGTCGGCTGTGTCGAGAATGAAAGCATCAGCTCCGTTCTGCCCAAGGTGCAAACCCTGGGCGCCGCGGCCCGGCGCTTCATTGAAGACAGGCTGCAGGCGACTACCGGGATACTGGAGACGGTGACCAGGGAAGTCAAGCTGCTGCATCAACTATCTCTAGTAACTAGCGGCCAGGAGGCGATTGCTTTCAAGATCAAGACGCTGAGCGTGCTTACGAATATCGAAGTGGCTCACCTCGGCACCGTGGGCGCCGGTTTCCATTACCTCGCGAACGAGTTAGCCGACTTCTCGAAATCGGCGACCAGGGACACTCGGGAACTCGCCAGCCAAGCGACGGGCCGCCGAGGTGCGCTCGAAGACACCAGGCGCGTGCTTTCTGCCGAACTCCCACGTCAGCGGGAGAAGTTGGCTCGCATTGAAGCTGACCTGGGTAGCGCCTTGGCGGTGGTGGACTGCAGCCTAACGCAGCTCTCCAGGACGCCCGTGCAATTCAAGATGTGCGTGGAGGATATCGCCCGGCAGATTGCCGGTGTGGTGGCCGCCATCCAGGCGCACGACATCACTCGCCAGCAGATCGGACATGTGCAGGAGGCGTTTGCGCTCATGGCGGCAAGAATGCGCAGCGCCGAGAATTCGGAGAACGGGAACTCGGCGGAGGGAGCCGATCAGGAACTGCCTCTGGTCTACGGCGGCCTTACGATCCAGATTTATCAGCTGCGAACGATCAAGGAGACCGTCGCCAGCTGGACATCTCAAATCAGGACCTGCATGGACGACATCATGAGAGTAAGCGCCTCCGAAGTGGTCGGGATCGGCCCCATGGTCCTCGGGCAGGAGCGCGAAGTATCCTCCCAACTCGCCCACATCGAACTGCTCGAACGCGAGAGTCAGGCCTACAGCGGCAGAATCCAGAGCAATCTCGGAGGGCTCTCAAACCTGATGCAATTGGTGAGTGAGCATCTGCAAAGGTCAAAGTCCATCGGCGACCGGCTTCGGCTGCTCGCCTTCAACTCCATCATTGAAGCCAGTCATTTGGGGACGCAGGCCGACGCGATATTGGCGATCTCGAAGAGTATCAAGGAGGCTTCGGCGGAGTGGAACCAGATTACCGATCAATCCGGGCAGGCCATGCA
Source organism: Terriglobales bacterium (assembly GCA_049512675.1). Taxonomy (GTDB): domain Bacteria; phylum Acidobacteriota; class Terriglobia; order Terriglobales; family Acidobacteriaceae; genus Acidiflorens. The sequence goes on from JBEKWX010000074.1 coordinate 3,751, forward strand.
GGAGATCCTGAACCTGGTGAAGCAGACGAACGAGGTGATGAAGGCCTTCTCCGAAGCCGGCAACGAGAGGTTGCGGGAAGCGCAAACGCAAAACAGAGATTGCCTTGAGAACTTGCGAACCGCCGCCGCGTCCGCCGCCAGGCAGGCCCAGGAGATGAAGGTTGCCACCGAGAAAATGCAGACGAAGAGCGCGGAAATCGGCAGCACCGGCGATCTTTTCGACGCTGGCTTTGGCCGCATCGACTCGGTGCTCACCGCCATCGAAGAGCTGACGCGCCAGTTGGAGGTCGATCACCCGGCAGTGAAGGACCGCGGTTACGCAGCCGAAGTCGAGCACTTATTCTCGGCGATGTACACGACCGAGATGGAGCGCGCCGTTCTGCATGCGGCGCTCGGTGGGAAGGCCATGCCCGCAGCACAATCAACGTTCGCCGGGAACAGTGTGGAACTGTTTTGAATGGGACGGCTTTTCGGAAAGCGATGCAACTCGCATAACTGCGGGGGATGAGGACTAACGAGCAGACATATCTCAACTGCGGACAATTCAGCCCGCGCTCGGGAGATAATCGGCTGGGCCGGAATGACATGGCCGGAATGACGTCAGGCAGGTGTTTCGATGGGCGACACTAAAGAACTCGCAGCTTCGAATCTCCGATCGCACCCGGAACCGCCTTGCGACTTGGCCGGGCTAACGGTCAACAATGCCAGCCTGACTCTGCTCGCAACCGCGATTGGGCAAATCGGCGAAGCCATCGAGATTACCGATACTTCAGCCACGATTCAGTACGTCAACCCAGCCTTCACCAGGATGACAGGGTACAGCGCGGAAAAAGTGGTTGGCCAAAACACGCGGTTGCTGAAGTCCGATCGGCAGGACGCCGCCTATTACCGGGAACTTTGGAAGACGATCCTTGCGGGCGAGGTCTGGCGCGGCGAGCTCATCAATCGGCGCAAGGACGGGACTCACTATACGGAACAAATGTCGATTACGCCCGTTCGCGACCCCAGCGGCATTCCCATCATCGCCATCACCGCCGACGCGATGACCGGAGACCGGGACAAATGCCTGCAGGCGGGAATGAGCGACTACGTTGCCAAGCCGGTTGAGCTGCGGAAACTGGCTGACGTCTTGGCAAAATGGCTGAATCCGCCCGCCAGCGCCGGCGAGGTAAGTCCCCCCGGCGCCCAGCCGCCCGCAAACAAAGAAGCTATTTTCAATCAGACAGTTTTCAATGAGGAAGACCTGCTCACTCGCCTCATGGGCGACAGAAGCCTTGCCAGCAAGGTCATTGCCGGGTTCCTGGAGGATACCCCGCGACAGTTGCGCATTCTGAAGAAAATGCTCGAGGAGGGCGATGCCGACGGCGCGCGGCGCCAGGCCCATACCCTCAAGGGAGCGGCGGCCACTATGTCGGCCGGGGCCCTGCAGGCGCTCTGCTCAGAAGCACAGGACGCGGCGGCATCGATGGATTGGAGCCGCGGTTTGGCTCTGCTTCCACGGCTGCAAGAACAATTCGAACTGCTCAAGACCACGCTGCAGCAGTCAGGGTGGTGCAGTCAAGCCTCAGGAGGGGACACTAAAATGCGCACACTTATCGTCGAAGATGACTTCACCAGCCGGCTTCTGCTGCAGTCGTTTCTTTCAAAATATGGCGAATGCAACATCGCGGTTACCGGCAAAGAGGCGTTGACAGCGTTTCGCGCCGCCCAAGAGAGCGGGCAAAGGTACGACCTGATCTGCATGGACGTAAAGGAAATCCGCGCTCTCGAAGAAGCCGGAGGAACGCTCTCCACGCACGGCGTAAAGATCATCATGACCACGGCGCTGGACGATGTAAAGAATGTTGTCCAGTCCTTCAAGTCGTGGTGCGATGCCTATGTGTTCAAACCAATCGATACCGGGAAGTTGGTCGCCCACCTTAGAGAACTTGACCTCGTGTAGGGGCTTCTTGCAGCTTACTTTGCCACGCTGAAAGTCGTCCAGGCATGCGCGTTCATGTCCCGCTGCAGATCTTTCTGCCAGGCGAACTCCGGGTGAGCGCGCACATGTTCAGCCGCCTTGAAGTCCATGCCACAGGCATGACCCGCGGCGGCGCTAAAACTCATTTCTGCCGCCAGGCTGGCGTCGGCAGCCTTGTTCTGGACCGCTCCAGCCATTCCGAAGGGTGGCTGCCAAGGCTCATCACCTCGCGGCGAAAGGTCGATGTGCCCGTCCAGCGTGCGTTCGTCCGCATCTTCTTTGTTCTCGTACGTGTCGTAATGGTCGGCCAGAAAGCGCTGCGCCGCCGCCAGGTCGATCTTGCCCTTACTCTCCGCCATTAGCTGCTCCCAGCGCACGTGGCGGGCGTTGGCGCTCTCGCTCATATTATGGGGGTCGAAGTCAGTCTCCTCGCGGATGAGTTTCTCGTTAATCGGGAAGTTCGAGCCCACAAAATACCCGTCCTTTTTCCGCTCCAGCGTCACGTTCTTTAACCCTAATTCGAGCTGGGCGATTTCGTTCTTTCCGATGTCGGCGATCAGCCAGGTATTGGCATAGCCGCCGTTATTGCCTTCCTTCATGATGCGCGCAAAATCATCAATGGAAGCCGAATACTGCGCCGCCTTGCGCGCCCGAACGAATTCCGGAATCCCAGCCGGGTCGTATCCGGAGAAGTGGCCAATCGTCGTTTCCGTAATGATGATCCCCGCCGAGTTCAACACGAAATCGTCGGCACTGTGGATGACGCCGGGCAACCCGTCCATGAGCATGCGGCTGCCCTTGGCCGGAACAATATCGAAAATGATGGTCCAGCGCTCGCCGTCCAGGTAATTCGTCCAATTATTGTGAGCAATCACAACCTTGCCGTCTTTCGTGTAGCTGCCCGTAGCTACAAACGCGCTGCAATGCTCGGGAACCCCCAGCGAAGCCGTCGTCTTGATCCCATGTGCCCGGTCGTATTCCTTGACGTAGTACTCCCATTCCTCGGCGGCATTCAAAGCCACCACATCCCACAGATCGATCTTCATTCCAACGCTGTGGGCGTTGACGCCATCTGCGATTCCTTGCAATTCCTCTCTGTACTCCGTCTCAATGTGCGGCCACATCATGTTTTGCGCGGCATCCCGGAAGAACTGCCAGTCTTTCTTACTTTCGTGCGTCTGTTCGAGTATTGTGACTTTTAGCGTGTCTGCAATCTCCGGCGCCAGCAGGTAGCCGTTCTGAAAGCCGATTTCGTGCGGTGTACCTTGCAGATGCACGAATGTCCACCCGTTATTCTCGGATCGCCGGAAAGCACCCTTCAACTCGGTCTCCGGTGTGCCCGCGCGAGGTGAGGACGCAGATGAGATCGAAAAAGCAGTTCCCATCAACAAAAGTCCAGCTAAAATTACGAACCATCGGCTCATGCGTGACCCCTCGGACTTCGAATTCAGAAAATTCTAGCAGAGTTGGACGGAAACGCCGCCGAGCTACCACCTCCAAACTTCTCGACAATGCTCCCAGTCCCATTCTTCTTGGCGCACCGTCGGAATAGATAATGGTGTGGTGACGGGTGTACACTTAGTGCCGTTTTCGCGGCAAAGAGGAGATTTGTGCCCATGGATACGCGGAATTCATACGAAATCGCACTGGATAAGAACGACGCGAATTACACGCCGCTGTCGCCGCTGTCTTTCATCCGGCGTACGGCCGCAGTGTTTCCCGAGCGCACAGCGGTGATTCACGGCGCCATTCGGCGCAGCTGGCGCGAAACCTTCGATCGGTGCGTTCGGCTGGCGGCAGCCTTGAAGAAGCGCGGCATCGGCGTGGGCGACACCGTCTGCGTAATGGCGCCTAATATACCCGAACTGCTGGAGGCACATTTCGGCGTGCCCATGGCGGGCGCGGTGCTCAATGCGCTCAACATCCGGCTGGACGCCGAAACCATCGCTTTCATCCTCCAGCATAGCGATTGCAAGGTGCTCATCACGGACCGCGAGTATTCGGGCGTGATCGCGAAGGCGCTCGATCGAATTGGCGACAAGCCGCTGGTCATTGACATCGACGACCAATATGCCCAAAGCGGCAACCTGCTGGGCGAACTGACGTACGAGCAGTTTCTGGCGGAGGGCGACTCTGGTCCCGCCTGGGAATTGCCGGGCGACGAATGGCAGGCGATCTCTCTCAATTACACTTCGGGCACCACGGGCAATCCCAAAGGAGTGGTGTATCACCACCGCGGCGCTTACCTGAACGCCCTTGGCAACGCCGTGACTTGGGCGATGCCACACCACCCCGTCTATTTGTGGACACTGCCCATGTTTCACTGCAATGGCTGGTGCTTCCCGTGGACCATCACGGCCATGGCAGGTACGCATGTCTGCCTGCGGCAAGTCACGGCCAAGGGAATGTACGATGCCTTCGCCGATCTCGGCGTCACACATTTATGCGGCGCACCGATTGTCCTCGGAACTATAGTCAACGCGCCCGCCGCGCAGAAGCGCGATATCCGGCGAGGCATCCGGGTGATGACCGCGGGCGCAGCCCCACCGCCGGCGATCCTGGAGAAGATGCAGGGTCTCGGGTTCGATGTCACGCATGTTTATGGATTGACGGAAGTGTACGGTCCGGTGACGGTTTGCGCCTGGCACGAGGAGTGGGACGACCTGCCGATCTCCGAGCAGGCAACTTACAAGGCGCGGCAAGGCGTCTGTTACGAAACCCTGGAGGGATTGATGGTCGCCGACGCTGCGACCCTGAAGCCGGTGCCTAGCGACGGCGCTGCCATGGGCGAGATCTTCCTGCGCGGCAACACCGTTATGCGCGGCTATCTAAAGAATGCCAAGGCCACTGAGGAAGCCTTCGCGGGCGGCTGGTTCCACACCGGAGACCTTGGGGTCATGCATCCGAACGGCTATATCGAATTGAAGGATCGTTCCAAGGACATCATCATTTCCGGGGGCGAAAACATTTCCACCATTGAAGTTGAAGCGGTGCTCTATCGCCATCCCTCGGTGCTGGAGGCCGGAGTCGTCGCGCGACCCAACGAAAAATGGGGCGAGACACCCTGCGCCTTCGTTACGCTGAAGGAGGGAGCCTCGGCCACCGAGCAGGAGATCATCGATTTCTGCCGCGAACGCTTGGCGCACTTCAAAGCGCCGAAGACCGTCATCTTCGGCCCCTTGCCGAAGACTTCTACGGGAAAGCTGCAAAAATTCCGGCTGCGCGAGAGTGCCCGCGAACTAGCCCGCCCGGCCCCCGCGGAAAAACCCTGATCGCCTTCGATTTCCACGTCAGAGCCGGCTGTCGCGCCCGTGGCGTGTCCAGCTTTCTATTTTCCTGGTAGTTACTGCGCCTGCCGCTTTCCTCCTCAACTTTCAAGCGCCAGTCTCACTGTGCTGCGGCAAATTTCCTTCCAGCAAGTCGTGCAGCCGGTTCGCCGGGCATCGCAATCCGATATAGAAGCTTCCGAACAGCGCATAAACGGCGCTGACGTGGTCGAAGCGCATCTCGTAGATCAGCTTCTTGAAAACCAGAGGATCGTCGGCGAAAAGGTCGACGCCCCACTCCCAGTCATCAAACCCGATGGAGCCGGTGATGATCTGTTTCACCTCTCCGGCATAGCGGCGTCCGACCAGCCCGTGTTCATTCATCTGGCGCTGGCGTTCTTCCATAGGAAGCGTGTACCAGTTCTTGTCTTCACCGCGTCGCCGGTCCATCGGATAAAAGCAGAGGTAGCGGTTCGGCGGCATCGCCGGAAACAGCCTCGGCTTCATCGCTTCTTTCTGGCGCGCGATCGTTTCCTGGATCGATTTTTTCCATTCTTCCGAGTGTGGTTCCACGCCGCGTTCGGCGAGCGCCTTGTAGGTCTTCAGCGTCGACTCATACAGCCCCAGCTCAATCACCGACAAATAGGAAGTCGCAGGCTCCAGGAAGTCATTGAGTCGAAGGCGCGCCAAGTCGAGCTCCGCTTGATTGAGCTGGTCGAAGCTCTCGCGGAAGTGGACGAGCATCAGATCCCCTTTGTGTCCCAGCAGAGAGAACAACGCAGACTGCCCATCGGCCTTGGCCTCCATCTCGGCCAGCAGCTTCGCGGCTTCGTTCGCGATCTCGCGACGGGCGTTGTCGGGAGTGGAACGCCATGCGGTCCAGCGGAAGCGCATCATCTGGTGCAGCGTGGCGAAGCCTTCAAGCGTCAGCGGCACGGCGGGGAGTTGCCCGGCGGCAACCGGGAGAGTTGACGGATGCGTTGGATTCATGGATTCATTGTATCGGGTGATCAGGCCATCGGGTGATCGCGTCATCGAAAGTCAAAGGCATTTGAACTCAGATGGCCCGATCACCCGATCGCCCGATGCCTTCTCAGGTACCCCGGCCGCCACGGGACGCGGATTGCTCCAGTGTGTGCCGGTGTGCTAAAAGCAGCTATATGCGCAAATGGATGAGCGAGCGCTTGAAGCGCCGCAAGAAGGCCGGAGACGGCTCCACCAAGGAAGCAACCAAAGCACCCGAGCCCTTGCAACCCAGGTTTTACGATAACGAGCCCGCCGCGCCTCCCGAAGTTCCCGCCGAGGCTCCAGTAGTCGAGTCGCGTCGCCCGTCGCGACCGGAACCGGAGCCTGCGCCCGAGCCCGTCTCGGCCCCAGCCGCAGCATCGGCGGCAGGTGAGTCGAAAGCACGAACGTCCCGTCGTCGCCGCAGCCGCGGAGGTCGTGGCGGTTCTCGTCCACGGCCGGTAGCGCCCGCAGTGGTGGCAGAACCGTCCGTCGCAGACGCATCCGCCGCGGAGCCAACGGTTGTCGGGACGTTGCCGGCGGAATCGTCGTCGGTTCAAGCCGTGCCGGTTCAAGCTGCGCCGGTTCAAGTTGCGCCGGTTCAAGCTGCGTCCGCTCCTGCCCGCGCCAGCAAAGGAACGGTAGTCCTAGCCATCGGGTTGCCGGGTTCGGGCAAGAGTTCGTGGTTCAAGCGGCACAATATTCATCCGCTTTCGAGCGATCTGCTGCGCGAACTTCTTTTCGATGACGCGCAGGAGCAGCGCTTTCAGGATCTGGTGTTTTCCAACCTGCGATCGATGTTGAAGGCAAGGCTGATTGCCCGCCGCCCGATGAATTACGTGGATGCGACGAACCTTACGCCCCACGACCGCCATAGCTGGATCAAGCTGGCCAAGGATTACGGCTACGATGTGCAGGGCGTATTCTTCGATGTCCCGCTGGAGGTTTGCCTGGAACGCCACCAGCGCCGTGGCCGCGCTGTCCCGGAAGATATCATGCGCAAGATGGCGGGCAAGCTGAAACCGCCGACCTTCGAGGAGGGGTTCTCGAAAATCACGGTTGTCCGGGTGAAGCAGAAAGAAAGCGACACGTAGGGACAGCCGCCCCGGCTGTCCAGGCGAGCGAAGCTCGCCTCGGGTTTAGTTTGTTCATGCTTGCGATCAAGAGCGCAGCGGGGCTTCGCCCCGCTGGACAGCCGAGGGCGGCTGTCCCTACGTTAGTCACCCCTTCAGATACGGCAGTAGTTCTCGAAACGCGGGCGCACCCGACGACCGCAGCAGTTCGTAGACCATCATTTCGGTCGAGGACAGAATGGCTCCGGCCGCGCGCATGCGGTCCAGCCCGATTCTCCAGTTTAATTCTGTCCGCGAGCTGACTGCATCCGAAGCCACATGCACCAGATAGCCTTCCCGCAGCGCCCCGATCGCAGTCTGCATCACGCAGATGTGGGTTTCCATACCGCACAGCAGTACGGTCGTCCGCTGGCCCGGCAAGCGCTTCAACAATGAGCAGAACGCCTCGCTGCCGAAGCAGGAGAACATCAGCTTGTCGATGGGCGGACTGTCCGGCAACAAGGACGCAATCTCCGGCACGGTGTTACCCAAGCCCTTCGCGTATTGTGTCGTCACCAGCGCCGGCATCTTCAAAATTCCAGCCAGGCGAATCAGCAGCTTGATATTACGCACCAGCCGTTCTTTTTCCCAGATCGGCGGCAGCAACTTCTCCTGCATGTCAACGACGATGAGAGCGCACTGCTCGGCCTCCAGTGGGCGACGCGCCATCTCGTCGTAATCGGTTTCAACAGAAAGGATGCTGGGCATAGCAACTCCTCGCAAGGCTGCCAAAGATTCTATCGCGGGCCTCTTATCCGGCCCGTCCACCGGCAAGAGTACACCGTTTTGCGGTGGCGGCAAAATGGTTTAGAATCGCAGCGTAGCCTCGTCGTTCAACGGTAGGACATCTGCCTCTGGAGCAGAGTATCGGGGT
>JBEKWX010000075.1:0-11941 GCA_049512675.1 Terriglobales bacterium
GGGCTGCTCGACCAGCTCGCCTTCGGCACGGCCGCGGATCTCGATTACGGCCAACCAGAGCCCTCCGCCGGAGCGCCGCTGACGGCGCGTTACCAGACTTTTGAAGAGTTGCGCCAGTACTGCCACGGTGTGGCATCGGTGGTTGGATTAGTGTGCATCAGGATTTTTGGGTATAGCGATCCTGCCGCGGAGCCGCTTGCCGAACGCTGCGGTCTGGCATTCCAGCTTACGAATATTATTCGCGACGTCAAAGAAGACGCGGCCATGGGCCGGGTCTATATTCCGCAAGAGGACCTGGCGCAGTGCGGTCTCTCGGCTGCCGATCTGGCCGCGCCTCAGATTGATGTTGCTCGCATCCGTTCGTTGCTGGCGATGGAGGCCGACCGCGCTCGCGAGTGCTACGGCGCCGGAGAAGAGCTGATCCCGCTGGTGAATGAAGATAGTCAGCCCGCCCTGTGGATTCTCATTACCATCTATCGCCGCCTGCTCGAAAAGATGGCTTCGAAGCAGTATGACGTTTTCAGTGAGCGCGTCCGATTAACCGTTCCCGAAAAGCTCACTGTCCTCGGAAAAGGAATCCTGAAGCGCTTAGTGTGATGCCGCCCTCGAACGTTTCTAATCCGATCTATCCTAAGTCGGCCTATCCTGACACGACACATCCGCCTACGGTCGCTATCGCCGGAGGCGGGTTGGCCGGCCTCGCCGCGGGATGCGCGCTGGCTGAAGCCGGTTTTCGCGTGTCGCTCTTTGAGCGCCGTCCTTATCTTGGCGGGCGGGCCTCTTCTTATCAGCATCCCAGCACCGGTGAAGTTGTCGACAATTGCCAGCATGTGTTGCTCGGCTGCTGCACCAACCTGCTCGATTTCTACCGGCGCGCGGGTGTGCAGGACAAGATTCGCTGGTATGAGAAGCTGACCTTCCTCGAGCCGGGAGGGCGCGCATCCGTGATCGCCCCGTCCGGCCTCCCCGCTCCGCTTCATACCGCGCCGGCATTTCTCCGGGCCGACTGTTTGAATCTTCGCGACAAGATGGCCATTAGCCGCGCCATGGCGGCGCTCGCTCCTGGTATCCCGGCGGATCGTGGTGAGCCGTTCCTCGACTGGCTCAAACGTCACGGACAAACCGGGCAAGCGATCGAGCGTTTCTGGAAGACGATCCTGGTCAGCGCCTTGAACGAAGATCTCGATCGGGTTTCCGTTCCCTATGCGGCCCAGGTGGTGCGCGAGTCGTTTCTTAAGTCGGCCGCTGCCGGGCGCATGGGAATTCCAAGCGTGCCGCTCACCGACTTGTACAGCACAACTGGCGACTACATCCGCGCGCGTGGTGGAGAGATCCAGTTTCGCGCGGGCGTGGAGTCGTTTCGAACCGAAGGCTCCCAGGTAAATGTGACGACAAACGGGCAGGAACGGAAGTTCGATTATCTGGTGCTGGCTGTTCCTTTTGATGTCCTGGGGCGCATGTTGCCTAAGACTCAGTCCGCCGCGCTGCTGGCCGCGGCACTTGGCCAGTTCTCGACGTCGCCGATCACCGGCATCCACCTCTGGTTCGATCGTCAAGTCAGCGAGCTCGATCACGCCGTCCTACTCGACCGAACCATCCAGTGGATGTTTCACAAATCGCGGCTCATTGAATCTCGTAACAAAGAATCTCGCAACAACGAATGTGGCGAGAACGGCAGCTACATTGAGCTGGTCGTTAGCTGCTCCCGGAGCCTGGTTGAAAAGTCGAAGGCGGAGATCGTCGACCTGGCGGTGAAGGAAGCACGGGAGTTCTTCCTCGGTGCACGCGATGCGAAACTGCTGAAATCGACCGTGATCAAGGAAGTGCATGCGACGTATTCACCGCGCCCGGGAATGGACCAGCATCGGCCCCAGCCAGAGACCGCATGGCCGCGAGTCTTTCTGGCCGGCGATTGGACCGCGACCGGCTGGCCCGCCACCATGGAGGGCGCGGTTCGCAGCGGCTATCGGGCGGCGGAAGCGCTAACGCGGTTCGTCGGTGGCAAGGGCGCCAGCTTTCTCGTTCCCGATCTGGCCCCGAGTGGCTTGATGAGGCTGTTTGGATGAGATTTACTTCGATGACTTCAATTACTTCGGTTTACAGCCCTCGGTTACGTTGATGCCATTCTCAAGAGTTTTCGTGCGACATACGATCTTGTTAACATGCCTGAGCGCACCTACGCGGGCAACGATTGCGGAGACAATGATCGCCGAGACAACGATCGCCGCCGCAGCACGCGATTCAAATGCGGTGGTGGGGCGAAGATTAGCCGCCTTCCGTCAGACGGCATCTTCGTTCCGGGGAAGATATTCGATCTGAGCCTCGGCGGGTGCTGCGTCGATACCAATCTGCCCATTGATTTGGGGGTGCGAACTGAGATCCTCGTGCGCGTCAACGCGGCTTCGTTCCGAGCCGTGGGTGAGGTAAGGGCGCTTCGGAGCCGATTCGGAGCCGGCATGGAGTTCGTCCACTTGAGTGCTGGCGGAAAACACATGCTCGCGGACCTGGTCACGGAGTTGGCGAGGTTGGAGGCGGTCATGAATAAGCTCAAGGCTGCCCGCCGCGAGACAAATGCAGAGTCCTTCAGAAAACAACTGGAGAAGGGAAAACTTCAAGCGGCGATGTTGAGCGAGCGGTTTCCTTTTCTGGGGACCACACTGCCTGCGCGGAGTTCGGGAGAGAGTTCGGGAGAGAGTTCGGGAGAAAGTTCGGAATCCGACCCGGCTGCCTTCCCTGGCAAGAACCGGATCGTCGAAGCGCAGCCGCTGGTGATCAGGGTCGATCTCTTCGGTTAGGGCCATTCAGAGCGCCATCAGCACCACGCCGCCCGCTACCAGCAATGCCGCAATCCAACGCCGGCGCCCCACGCGCTCGTGGAGAAAGATGCGTGCGGCTACCGCGTTGGCTACAAAGCTGAGCGAGGCGGAAGCGGGCACCACCAGACTAAGATTCCCCCACGAAAGGCCAAAGAGTAGGCTGTAGAACGCGATCGTCATCGCCATCAGGCCGAGAGTAAACGTGGGCGTTCGAAGCACGCGTCCGACTACCGCCAGTACCCCGCGCCGCTTCCAGAGTTCACCGACGTCACCAACTCGTTTCATGGAGTAGGAAAGCAGTACGTCCCCGGTGGTCGAGGCCAGAACGACGAGCCCAATCGCCGCCCAGGCGTAGATGTCTTTCATAACTTCACCTCCTGAGAGAGAGCGTCGCGGGAAGCTTCGCGGGAATCAAGGCGTTGGCGACTGGGCGTGACCGACGGGCCGGCGGCGACGAAGCCCACGCCGGCGGCGATCAGCGCGATGCCAAGCCAGCGCGTCGGGGAGATTTCTTCATGAAAGCCGAAGCGAGCAATGAGAGCAACGAGCACATATCCGAGCGATGTCGCAGGCAGGACGTAGGTGAGGTCGGCCCACGAGAGCGCGGACATGTAGCAAGCGAAAAACGCCAGCAGTAACAGGATTCCCGTAGTTACCCAGGGATTGAGGATGGCCAGCAGCAGGGCGGAAAGGTGGTGCAGCGAGACATTCACATTGCCGAGTTCTTTCATGCCGCGAGCCAACAGCGAATCACCCGCGGTGCCGAATATGGTGATTCCTGCCAGGACGAGGTATTTTCGAAATGTCACTTCCACTCCTCTAAGCTATGGATTAGTGCGGCGTAACCTGATTATTTCACATTAGTTTACAGTTTCAGGCGCGGCGCCCGGGCCCGGCTCTAGTGTCCGATCGCTGTCCCCAAGATCCTCGAGCCGCATCCTTCCACAAATCAGTCTTTCGGCGGATGATAACCGAGACGGCCGTTGGCTTCTCCTGCCTGCAGATCGCGCGCGCACAGTTGGGTCAACTCCTTCGCGCCGCACTGGTAGATCTGTGTCATCGGCAGGTCAGACGCTTGCACGATGTACTCCCCTGACTCCATTTGCTCAGTCGCATCCGCCACGTCGGTGACGACTGGGCTGCCGGGCCGCACACGAATGCGAAACTGCCCAGACGACGGCTCATAGTTCGCATAGGCGAAACAACGCCCGACGCACGCCCGATCCACGATGTGGTCGATGAAGGGGATGTCGGACTCCGGCGGCGCCCAAATCGTTTCCACTACTCTCCGGCCGTAGGGCAAATGGCTCAGCAATTCGTCCGCTTGTTGCTCCATCCGGTTCAGCTCACCGGTGTCCTGATAAATCCACGCGAAAAAAACGATGGCGCACGCCGCCAGCCCTGCAAGATGCCAATTCTTGGGTGGAACGCTGCTTAACAGGCACAAGCCCAGCACAGCCGTAACCGACGTTAGCCGGGCCACGATCATGCCGATCGGCCCCGCGTACTGCGGCAGCCAGACGACTTCGGGGATCACCGCGGCCATGAATATCAGCACGACCCACAACTCCAAGGCCGTACGAAAATGGCGCTCGTGAATGCTTTTTCGCTCCGTGACTACTCCATGGATGAAGCAGGCGATTCCGAAAATGAGCACTACCCCCATCAAATACAGGTACCGTTTGCTGAACAAAGCCAGCTGATTCGCGCCATTGAGCAGCAGGAAATAACGTGTGTCCCAATATTCCGTGCGGAAACGAATGACGTAGTAGTGAAGCGCCACGATGTAGAGCAGTGCCAAGGCAAATGGAATCCAGCGATAGCGTCCGCTTAGCTTCTCAGCACCTTTGATGTACGCGGTCGAACCGACCAACCACAGGAGACCCAGGGGATGAGCCAGCATGACCAGCACACCCAGAAACAGGCCCAAAGCGAAATCAGTTCGGCGGCCGCGCACAAAGAGCGCTCCGGCCCAAAAGGCCAAACCCAGCGATAGGTAGTAATTCATGAATCCCATGTGAAAGGTCCAGCCATAGGCGATCATGGCGATGCCCGGCGCCAGGACCCACGGACGCCTGTCGGTTGCTGCCGAGATGAAAGCGAACGCCCCCCAGAAAAAAGTCAGCACACAAACCGAGACAACAATTTTTTCCGCCGCCGCCAGCCCCACGGCGTTCCCCAGGCGAAGCAGCGCCAAGTCCACGAGCACATTGTTCCATTGGTGTGCGATGTAGAGCCCAGGGGCTTGTCCGCGTTCAATCAATTGCGCCAGCCAGGCGTTGTAGGTATGGCTGGCTAGATCGCCGGCTTCGATTCGCTTGTGCCAAAAGCAAGGCAGCAGGAGCAATCCGGAGATCACGAAGATCAACCACCGGTGCCTATTTCCTGCGGGTTGTGGCTGGGGATGATACGTAATCAACTGTCCAGTCGATTGTGAGTATTGGGGTCGAGAATGCGAGCCTTCACACTACTGTAAGTGCTTGAGGTCACGTCGCGTCGCGTCAGGCTGGTGGTTTTCGAAGTGTCACCTTACGATTTGCGTCCGGCGATCCAAACCTGTAATTCAGCTCCGGGTCTAGGCCTTGGCTGGTTCCGGGGTAGGCGCTTCTTCCTTGTGGTTTTCCTTGACCCACTTGTGGCGCAGGGCGCGCAGTTTAAGGAAGGTTCGCGCTTCCTTGTACAAGCGCTTGCGTTCGGAGTTGTCGAACATCGCTTTCCTCAAGATGCGGTAGGCAGCCTTGGGACGGAAATAATAGGCATCGTAGAAGTCATGAACTGCCGCGAGAATTTCCGTCGCGGGCAGACCCGGATACTCGATCTGCACCATCTGGTGCCCGAGGTCGTCCACCATTTTTGTGTCGCTGGTCATGAAGCCATTCTTTATCGCGGATTCATGCAGTTCCGTTCCGGGGAAAGCATGCGCCACCGACACCTGGATCGTCTCCACGTCGAGTTCCTTGGCGAATTTGATCGTGTTCTTGATGGTCTCTCGACTTTCTCCCGGCAGGCCCATGATGAAATCTCCGTGGATCACCAGTCCCAGCTTGTGGCAATCCTTGGTGAACTGTCGGGCCCGCTCGATGGTCGCGCCTTTCTTGATGTTCTTGAGAATTTGCTGATCACCCGATTCGTAGCCCACGATCAGGAGCCGGCATCCCGCGTCTTTCATGGCCTTGAGCGTTTCGAAGTCGGTGGTGACTCGCGAAGTGCACGACCAGGTCAGGCGCAGCGGTTTCAACTTGGCGCACAATTCGATGGTGCGGGCCTTCTGCAGGTTGAAGGTATCGTCGTCGAAGAAAAATTCCTTCACGTACGGCCAGTAATCCTTTGCCTTGGCCATTTCACGCGCTACGTCGTCGGTGGAGCGTTTGCGCCAGGGGTGTCCGCTGAGCGTCTGCGGCCAGAGGCAGAAGGTGCACTGCGCCGGGCATCCGCGGGTGGTGTACAGGGCCACAAAGGGGTTCAGCAGGAATGGCACGTTGTAGCGGCGAACATCCAGGTCGCGACGGTAAACGTCGGTCACGTGCGGCAGGGAGTCCAGATCCTGGATTGTCGGCCGGTCGGGATTATGCACCACGTGTCCATTCTTGCGGTAGGAAACGCCGAGAATGTCTTCGAGGGGCTTGCCTTGCGCGTACTCGACGATGGAGTAGTCGAATTCCTTGCGGCAGGCTATGTCGATTACCTTTGCCTCCATCAAAGACTTCTCGGGCAGCACGCTGACGTGGGGACCGACGAAGGCGATTTTGATGTGAGGATTGCTGTCTTTGATGGCCTCGGCTATGCGGACGTCGCCCGGGAACCCCGGGGTGCTCGTGAACAGCACGAGCATTTCGTAGTCTTTGCAGGTGCGGATCGTTTCTTCCGCCGTGATGTGGTGAGGCGGGGCGTCGAGCAGCCGCGCCCCCTCGATCATCCCGGTCGGATAAGCGAGCCAGACCGGATACCAGTACGATTCGATTTCACGCGTTGCGGGCCAGCGCGAGCCTGCGCCCCCATCGAAATTCTCAAACGATGGCGGATTCAAGAACAGTGTTTTTAATGGCATATTGGGAGTCTCTATTTTAGCACTCTTATGTGTGCACCCACCCCAGGCGACGCTACCATTCAGGTACGTGTCTGACCGGACCAAAAGCGTGGAACCCTTTGTCTCAGTGTGCCTTAGCTAAGCTCAACCCGCAAAGGAACCGCGCCGAACGTCGCTTTGGCGCATTAAGACGCGAGAATCGGGCAGCGGCTGGATGGGGTGTTTCATGCGTCATTTTGCAGCCGGGTTGGTTGAGGCGGTGGCTGGCAGCGCCCATTTCTCCAAATCTCCGGTGGCGCGCAGCAGGTTCATGCGGGCGCGCTGGTATTCAAAATCGGCATCCTGGAAGAGCAGATAGCGTTCGGCTGCTTGCACCCGTGCATCGGCCAATTCGTGTAAGGTGCCCGTCTTCGCGTCGATCCTGGTTTGGGCCGCTTCCAGGCCCGACTGGGCCAATTGATATTCCAACTGCGCCACTTCGCGGGCGGCCTCTAGTTGCTCGGCGGCGCGCTGCAGTTTTAGCGTTTCCTCCGCTACCTGATTACGAGCCGCATCCGCTTGCTTCTTCGCCTTGAGGGCTTCAGCGTCGGCCGCGTCGGCTCGGGCGCGCTGGCTGGCGTTGAATAGCGGGATCCGGATGGCAAAGCCGATCGTGGCATTGTCCGGCTGAAATCTTCGGTAGTAGTCGTTCCAGTTATTTATGGTGGAAAGTCGCGCATACTGGGCCGAGAAATCCATCGACGGGTACGAGGCGCGATGCTCGGCCAAAGCCCGCATCGATTCCGCCAGCGAATGCTGTTCGGCAAACTTAATGGCGGGGCTGGAGGCAACCGCTTTCTCCGAAAGATCTTCTTCCGCGGCGACCGGCGGCAAGGCGGGAATGGTTTCGGGCGCGATTTCGATGGAGGAAACCGGCAAACCGGTCAGGGTTGAGAGGTGACGCCGCAGGACATCGGCGTTGCCACGTGCCTCGGCCCGGTGAAGGCGCACGCGCGCTGCGGTGAGCTTTGCTTTGTTTAAGTCCACGGCGCTGTCCACGCCTTCCCGCAAGCGCTCGGCAACCGCTTGTTCCATTTGCCGCGCCTGGGCCTCGTCCAGCTGCAAGCGCCCGAGTCGCGCTTCCCACTTTGCCAGTTCAGCATAGGTCAAGGCGACGTCCTGGATGAGGGCATTGCGCTGGTTTTTGTCCTGAAACTCAGAAGCATGCCAGTCCGTTCTTGCTGCCTTTATTAACTGCCGCTGCGCCAGGTTGAAGATCGTACTCTGCGCGACGGCATTGCCCAGGGCCGGCGCCGCCCCTTCGATAGTGAGCGGGAATCCATAGGACCAGCCGAGGCCCGAACCGATGGCTAATTGCGGCAGGTAGTTATCGTGCAGTTCCCGGTAGGAGGCAAAGGTCCGCTGCACGTCGGCATCCGCAATCTCCGAACTCGTGCTGTGCGCGAGCGCTAGCCGAATGGCGCGTTCGAGAGGCAGCGGTTCAGCCTGGGCGAGCGTTGCGATCATCAGTGTGCCGGTAAATAAGGCGAGCAGATTTGTGCGGCGCAACCACCGCGGCAATCGAAGCTTCATCTCGTCACCTGCATCTCATCACTACATAGACCAGGCCGCGGCTGCGCCGCGACGCACAAATTGTAGTGCGCCAGACGCGAGCGGGACAGTGGCTTTGGAAGTTATCCGGGACGCCGCAAGGCGCAAAAAGAATCTCGCCATCCTCAGGGGGCAACTCGGTTGAGTGCTCGCTGGGCCATGCCGAAGTTCCGGGCCAATGACAACGAAGCACGGTACTCCTGCGCAGCACCCGCTTTGTCGCCTTGTTTTTCCAGCAACATTCCCAGCAGATAGTGGGTTTTGAAGGCCGGCGCTGCCTCAACCGGACCGGCGGCGAGATAGCGGCGCAGCAGTTCCGTGGCGAAAGGAAAGCTACGACCGGTGCGATACAGTATCTCGGACGCTTCAACCAGGGCATCGAGTCTGGCGATAGGCGCTTGGCTGAGCTTGACGACGGCTTGCTCCATTTCCTCGATGCGCAACTGGCGGCGGAGAAAAAAAGCGAGATTGAGCCACGCTTGCGCGTCGCCTTTGCTGAGGTCGATGTACTGGTGATATTCCCGCTCGGCGGTGGCGAAGTCTTTTTTCTGTTCGGCGATGCGCGCATAAATCCAGTGTTCCCGGCCAGGGTCTACGGTTGCAATGGACTGCGCTTGCTCGCGGGCCTTCTGCTCGCCGCCGCCGAGGATTCGGGGCGCTAAAACATAGAACTCCGCCAGATCGAGCCGCGCATCCACGTCGTTCGGATTCAGTTGCACCGCGTGCTCGAATTCTCCGCGCGCCTTTTCGGCCAGGTTCACGGCGGCAAGAACATTTGCCCGATCCGCCTTTTCGCCGTACACGCGCCCCAGCCACAGATGGAAACGGCTGTTGTCCGGGTCAAGCGCGACCGCTTTCTTGCAAGAAGATTCCGCGCGCTCCCAATCTTCGAGCGCGTAATAAGCCCGGCACAGCAGGTTGGAGGATTCCGCATCCGTCGGAGCAGAAGAGAGGTGTCCATTCAATTCGGCGATAGCTTCATCGACCCGGCCGGCCGCCAGCAGTTCCTTGGCGGAGTCCGCGCTGGCAGTCAAGGCCGAGATGAAGGTAAGCAGAACGAGCAAAAAAGTGCGTGTGATCATTTAATACGTAACCTGGGTTCGTTCGCCGATCGGTTTGCCATTCCACGAACCGATCGCCACCACGTCCTTGGCAGAGAGGCCGCGGGTTACTTCAACCTGCGTGAGATTGAAAAGGGAAGTCTCCACATCACGGCGCTTGAGTTCGTGACCGGAAACCAGCAAAACATAAGGCTTGGAATCGTCCATTCGCAGAGCTTCTCGCGGCACCACCAGCACGTTATCGTGCTCGGCGGTGACGATGGTTACGCCGACGTTGATATTGGGCAAGAGTTTCAAATCCTTGTTATCTACGATGCTGGTGGTCTCGCCCACGTTGCGCGCACCGTGCAACTTCACGGTCGATGGGATGTCCGTCACGGTGGCCCGCCAGATGCGACCAGGGACAGCGTCCCAGGTAATCTCAATCGGATTTCCGGGAGCGAGTCGGGCCACGTCGGGTTCATCTACGAGAGCGCGGACCATCACTTTCCGCAAGTCCGCCATTTGCAGCAGGAGATCTCCGGCCGCAACGAAGCCGCCCTGCTTTACGGGCAGCGAGTACACGATGCCATCAAAAGGAGCGCGGACATTGGATTTCGCCAGAACGTCCTGCGCGGCATCGTAGGTGGCCTGCGCTTCCGCCTGTTGCGCCTCGACGCGCGCCAACTCCGCATTCGAATATCGTTTCGTCTGCTTTTGACGGAGAAAGGTGAGTTGGGCATCGGCGCGGGCAAAAGCGTTTTCCGCTTCTCGCACTTCACCTGCCGAGGCCGCACCCTGCTGCTCAAGTTTTTTCAACGCAACCAAGTTGTGCTCTGCCGAATCGCGGTCGGTGCCGGCCTTTACCAGTTGCGCTTCGAGGCTCAACACTTCTTCCTGGTTCCCGCCTCGTTCGGCGGCGCTCAGGTCGGCTTGCGCCGCTTTCAATTGCGTCTGGGCGCGGGCGGCTTGCGCCCGTGCGCCGGCGTCATCGAGAACCAGCAGCAATCGGCCCTTCTTGACGGAGTCGCCTTCCTTGACCAACACGCGCTGCACATTCGCCGTGACCGGAGCGTGGGCCTCGAAGTTGTTGACGGGCTCAATTTTTCCGTTGGTGGAAACCAGGCTGCGGATCGCGGTCTGCTCGACGACGGCGGTTCGCACCGGCACCGGGTTATCGCGGCGGGAGACGAAAGCACCCAGCACAATCACCGCCGCCAAAATGGCAAGCGCCGTTATCCACCAACGCCGCGGCCGGTGTCCCGAACTGTTTCCATTCAATGGCATGCAGAGAAACGCACAAGCTCAATGTATATCATCCAGGCGCTGTGAGAGCAGGCAAATGGACGCGCAGGGCTTACCTGTTTAGATGCTCCGGGCCGACGGTTTGCGTCAGGAGTCGTTGGTCGTTGGTCGTCAGTCGTTCGGAGGGTTTGCCAACGACTGACGACCCGACGACCGACGACTAACGACTAACCTAGAGGCCAGCCCTGAATGCGCAGCAAAGGCGCAAAACAAAGCGTCCCAGACTCAGCGAGTCACGGGACGCTCGTTCGAACCGCCCTTAGGGCGACCGGTGGCCAACCTCACTCAGTGATGATCGTTATCATGATCATGCTCCCAATTGTGCTCCGTCTCCCATCGATGGTCTTTCCCATTCCACCACTGATGATGCTCATTCCAACAACGTTCCCGTTCGGCATTTAAATCTCGCCGCCGTTCATCGGCTTCGCGGCTATGTTCGCCCTTGTCGCGGATCGCTCTGTCCAGTTTTGCTTCCGCCTTTTCGATGGCATGTTGGCACTTCTCTTTGGCGTCGGCGTGCATGAGGGGTGCTGCGACAAATAGCAAAAGAGCCCCCGCCACAACGGCTGCCACTGCTGTTTTTCCAAATCGTCGATTCAAAAGTTTCTCCTCTCTGTTTTCGATAATCGCAACCCAGACCCAAAACTCTGGAGATTTTATCAAAACCTAGCCCGCCTCAGATACAGTACATCTCCGGTAGTTACTACAAGCTAACGAGCAAATCACAACGCGACCACGAGGCCCCGGATCTAAACTCCGGAACCAAGCTCCCTCCGCATTCCATTAGTTGGAGTTCCTAACAACCGGCAAAGCTGGGTTCAAGACGCTTGGGACAAGGGGCTGGGTACAATAGGCAGATGCCGAAATCTCGCCGATCCCCATCTTCCCGCTATGCTTCGCCGCGTTACACCGCCGAGCACGCCAGCGCCGGGCTCGATCACGATTTCCCGGAAATTGAAACTTGGCCGAACCAATTTCCGGCTTCTGGTCAAGCAGGATACGAGATTGTCGTGGATGATCCCGAATTCACGTCCGTCTGCCCCAAGACTGGCTTGCCGGACTTCGGCAACATCGTGATCCGCTACGTGCCGGATCGCCGGTGCCTGGAGTTGAAATCGTTAAAAGAATATCTCCAGGCGTATCGAAACCTCGGCATCTTCCAG
>JBEKWX010000076.1:0-11912 GCA_049512675.1 Terriglobales bacterium
ATCGCCGAAGTACTCTGCGGCGGCAATATCACGCCCGGCACGCCGGTCAGCGAACAGTACCTGCTCGACCTGGAGCGCGAGGCCTTCAAGTCCATGTGCGGCGAAAAGAAGACGCAGGAGAGGATCCAGTTCACGCTGAAGACGGGTAAGACGCTGCGGAATTAGCTGGTGGAGAGACGGGCGCCCACGCCCGTCCACGGCAGTTGCCGAGTTGCGCTCGCCTGGTCGGGAGAGGGCGCGTGCCCCTACGCGAGTTTCGAAAGCGCCCGATCCACCGAGAATGCGCCCGCCCCTCGCAGCAACAGCGCCGCAGCCATGGCAATCACCAGCAGATGATATTCGAATCCCTCGCCCTTCTGGTTGCCCATCCAGTTCATGAAGAAGCCGTTCGCCAGGTGAACCATGAAGATTGCCCCGATCATCTCGCCGCCAATGCCGAGAGCGGCGATGCGAGTGAGCAATCCGACAATCAACCCCAGCCCGCCAAAAAACTCGGTGCAGATGACCAAAAGCGCCACAGGAGCGGGCATTCCCATGTGCGTAAATGATCCCATGGTGGCGTGAAAGCCGTGGCCTCCAAACCAGCCCAGCATTTTTTGCGCGCCATGCGCGAAGAAGATCACTCCCAGAACAAGCCGCAAGATGGTAAAGGTCACGTCGTCGCTCGTAGCCATCAGCCGCTTCAGCATATTTCCTCCTGGCGGGACCCTGCCGTTTTACGATGCTCCCGCAATTGTCGTTATAACAAAAGTATAGTTCGATTCACTTTCCTCGGATTCACTTGCCTCACGCGAAGATTCATTTTCCCCGGCGGCGCAACACCATTTCGCCTTCCCCAAGGATGGCCGCGTCCCGGATGCGCGGTATAATTTCAACCACGAGATTCCGCAAAGGATGGTACAGAAAAATGTCCGCAGGAAATGGTGGTTCAACAAGCGGCTCTAACGGCGATGGGTTGGATGCGGTTCTGAAACCGCGGGCCGAGTGGCTGGCAAAGCGGAAGGCCCAAAACAAAGACGGCAACTTCTCCGAGATGCATTACGCGCGCCAGGGCGTAATCACCGAAGAGATGCAATACATCGCTCACCGCGAGAAGATCACGCCCGAACTGGTGCGCGATGAAGTCGCTCGCGGCCGCATGATCATCCCCGCCAACATCAACCATCCCGAACTCGAGCCAATGGCGATCGGCGTCGAGTCGTTGTGCAAGATCAACGCCAACATCGGCAACTCGGCCGTCACCTCGAACGTTGAGGAAGAGCTCAAGAAACTGCACACCGCCGTTCACTACGGCGCCGACACGGTGATGGACCTCTCGACCGGCGGCGATATCCATACCATTCGCGAAGCCATCATCCGGCATTCGCCCGTCCCCATCGGCACGGTTCCGATTTATGAAGCCATCTCTCGCGTCAAGCGCGTAGAAGATCTCACCGCCAGCGTCATGCTCGAGGTAATCGAAGAGCAGGCGCAGCAGGGCGTGGATTACATGACCATTCACGCCGGAGTGCTCATTGAATATGTGCCCATGGTTTCGAAGCGCATCACCGGAATCGTAAGCCGCGGCGGCGCCATTCTTGCCCAATGGATGACTCACCACCACAAGCAGAACTTCCTCTACGAATGCTTCGAAGACATCTGCAAGATTTTCGCGAAGTACGACGTAAGCTTCTCGCTCGGAGACGGCCTGCGTCCCGGCTGCCTCGCCGACGCAAGCGACGAGGCGCAGTTCGCCGAACTAAAAACCCTGGGCGAACTGACCCGCATCGCCTGGAAGCACGACGTGCAGGTGATGATCGAAGGCCCCGGCCACATTCCGATGCACAAGATCAAGGAGCAGGTGGAAAAAGAAAACGAGTGGTGCGACGAGGCTCCGTTCTACACGCTGGGCCCACTGGTCACCGACATCGCTCCCGGCTACGACCACATCACGTCCGCGATTGGAGCGGCGATGATTGGATGGTACGGCGCGTCGATGCTGTGCTACGTTACGCCGAAAGAACATCTCGGACTGCCGAACGAAAAAGATGTAAAAGACGGGATCATCGCCTACAAAATCGCCGCCCACGCCGCCGACGTAGCCCGCCAGCGTCCCGGAGTCCGCGACCGTGACGACGCCCTAAGCTATGCCCGCTATAAATTCGATTGGGAAAAACAGTTCGAACTTTCACTCGATCCCGAGACGGCGCGCTCCATGCACGACGAAACTCTGCCCGAAGAGGGATACAAAACCGCGGCCTTCTGCTCCATGTGCGGGCCTAAGTTCTGCTCCATGAATTACTCCAGCAAGGTGGACGAGTACAACAAGCAGGTGCACGGGCTGGAGAAGAAGGACTACTCGGGGCTGGTGGTTAAGCTGGTTACGATCAAGTAACTCGGCGGGCACCCTCCTGCTTTGCAAAATGGAGATATGTTCCACGTGGAACACTTTTGCAGTTCGTTCGCTTTATTGTATGTACAGTTATATACATACATTGGCGGCTGTAGGAACAATGTACTAAATTTTTGCCGCGCGCGACGGGTCCTAAGTCGTTGATAATGCTCAGGGTCGGGTGTGGTTAGATAGCCACTTGCGGGTACTTGTTACACTGTAATTATTACAAGACCCATTAGTTGGTGGGTTTGTCTGTTTGGGCACGCGGCATAAAATTGCCCCCCTGGGTCGGCTGTGCGGCGGCCCACTTCTCGACGCGAGAAGTGGGGCACCCCCTCTTTCTTCGCTTCTGACAATTAGTAACAGCGTTATTCCCATCCAACGGAGAAAAGTGGCCACCCGCCATTGTAATACACAATAATACATGTTATTGTTCTTGCATTATGGGCGCTACCGAGAAAACCATCAGCTTTCGCGCCGTCGCCGAGAAGATCGATGCGCTTGATTCCCTGGCCTCCGCGCAGGGCCGTTCGCGCAGCTATCTCATCAACGAGGCGATCACCAACTACATCGAGCTGCACGCCTACCAGGACGCGCTGGTGCAGAAGGGGCTGGAAGAGATGCGGAAAGGCCGCGTCGTAAGCCATGAGGAGATCGTAAAGCTCCTCAAGAGGACAGGGCGCGCTCACCGGCTATCGAGCCGATGAGCCGGCCGACGATCGAGTGGACCGAGCAGGCGGCCCGGCAACTCGATCAGGCCCACGATTACATCGCTCTTTCGAACAGCGAGGAAGTTGCCGACCGGATCGCGACAGAGATCGCCGCCACCATTCAACAGCTTGCCAGTTTCCCCATGTCGGGCAGATCAGGCCGGGTCCCAGGCACTCGCGAGCTGGTCATCCCGAACACGCCCTTTATCGCAGCGTACGCCATCGATCATGACCGCATCGTGATCCTCGCCATCTACCATGGGGCTCAACAATGGCCAGATGCTTTCTGAGCACTTGCCTCGGCCCCCAGTACGAATAGGAAATAGCCAGCGCCCGCTCAAACTTTGCCCTCCAGTTGAGTGTGGCGTCCCGACGTGGCGAGCCGGCGAAATGAGCGTAAAATGCGGGCTGTTTGTAAAGCCAAAAGAGGGAGACTCCGGTTCCGATGCCACGGCATGATGAACTGCTGCAAGAATTTGAGGCTTATGGGCGCTCCGCCCGCGGGGTGAAGGTTCTTATGCGGCAGATTGCTGAGCGCCTCCATGAAGGGATGGCGCGCTACAACTGGGTGGGGTTTTATTTGATGGAAGCGCCCACTTTCGACGCTCTGGTGCTGGGACCCTACGTCGGCAGCTTTGCGCCTACGCTGCGTATCCCGCTCGACAAAGGATTGTGCGGAGCGGCCGCCACTTCCGGGAAGACCGTGGTGGTCAACAATGTCGGGGCTGATCCGCGCTATCTTGGGTCGGACATGGTGAAGTCGAATATTGTCGTGCCGATCTTTGTCAATAAAAGCGAGGTCGTGAAAAGCGAGGTCGAGAAAAGCGAGGTCAAGAAAAGCGAGGCGAAGAAACGGGTGGTGGCGGAACTCTGTATCGAGAGCTACTTTGCGGACACCTTCAACACAGCAGAGCAGAAATTCATCGAGTCTTGCGCCGCCCTGGTCGGCCGGCGCATGGAGTAAAGAGGCGCTGGCAGCAGCGGTAAAGCCGACTCTGCAACAAGCCAGTTATCGCAGCGGTGAGCCGTCGCGCCACCAAAATCAAATCCGCCCTGGAATTGCTAATTCGGATCCGATTGGTGCTTGACGCGGGAGTTCTGATTTGCCGCTTTCGGGGCTGGCTTCTTGTCGAAATAGGTAACCGTACTCGCTGCGATCACGCCGCCGTCATTCTTGCCCGAATGCTGCTGCTGCCGGGCGAAACCTTCCGCCGGATTGGCTCTCGACGCAGTTTTGTTGGAAGCACGCTGGTCGAAATACGTGACCGTGTCGCGCGCGATCAAGTCGGTACTGAGGCGATGTGAGGTCGTGGCTCCAGCGTTGGCAGTCGACGCTTGGGCAGCTGAGGCTTTGGCGGGCGAAGCGTTGGCAGTCGAAGCTCCGGGCTTCGCGACTCGTAATTCCTCTGGCGCGTGGTTGGAACTCCCTTCCGATCTAATGGCTGGCGCGGTTGGTGGCGACACGGACCCGGCCGAGACTTGCCCCGGATCTTTTTTGGGGTCTCTTTCGGGAGTTGCGCCGCTCGACACGCCTACATCGGTTGATGCTGCCGCGACTTTCTCCTCCGGCGCTGCTCCGGAACTTTGCGTCGAAACTTTACCGGCCCGGCGCATGCCGAATCCGAGAACCAGGGCCAGCAGCACCACAATGGCAAAAGCCAGGGCCGTGCGCCAGATCCATCCGGCGAGACGATCGGGCGGTTGCGGCTCCCCGCTTGGCTCGACCGTCATTAGCTCGACCGTCATTGGCTCGACCAGAGTGGGCTCGACCAGCGTGGGCTTGACCGGCGATGGCTGGGGCGTCATTGGCTGGGCGATGGCTGAGCGCTCTGCTGCAAAAGAGCTGGGCGGTTCTACGGGTACCGGCGGCAATGGCTGCGGCGGCACGATCAGAGGCGCATCTTCTTTTCGATCGAGTTCGGGAGCGGGCAAAACTTCGGCGGCGGGGGAAGCAGCTTTGGGCGCTGGTTGTGGAGCTTCCGCAGGCAACTCCTTAGCTTCGAGGTTCGGCACGGGCGGGAAGCTGACGGGCTCTTTCGGGGAGTGAGCCGATTCACGAGGCTCCGGCGGCCTGCGAATGAAGTCCACCATCGGCGCTTTCAAATGATGCAAGAATTCAAGCGACGCCGAACGCTCGCCATCGTGTGCTTCCACGCTTGCTACCAGCTGATTCCCGAGAACGGTATCGACCCGCAATTCCAGGTCGGCAATATTGTCGGGGATCGAGTCGGGAGAGATAATCTCGACGGCATAACCGCGGGCTAGCAGATCGAGCGCCAGCTCTCGCGAGCACTCCTGAGAGCGCGTAATGATTCTTGCCAGTGCCATAACTCGTGTCGCCTCGGCGGTTACCTTGCCGCACGGTTGAGGCCGCGATTAGCGGTATTGCTCCAGAATCAGAGCGGTTCGGTTCAAGGCAGCCGCCAGCGCTGCGACTTGTTGTTCGGTCCGGCGGATATCCCCACGATCAATCGCCTCGTTCACGCCGGGAATCACGACAGCTGCGTACCCGGTGTACTGGCCGGGGGCGTAAATGGCATGGTGATACCACGGACGGTTGGGTAACCCCTCTGGAATCAGAAGTGCCCGCTCTGCATCCCGCAGTTTAGCATTCATGCGCTCCGGTGATCCAGGCATTTTTCGCTGTTTTTGCATCATTCTTGCGCCCGCTTCCCGCAACTGGCGGGCGCTTTCGAGCGCTGCCGAGAAGTCCACCTTGTCTCCGAAGCGCTCTTTGCTCCTGGTTCTGGCAGCGTCGAGATAAACCAGAATTTCCTTTCCGTAGTTCTCGTAATCGTAAGGAAGCACGTCGGCGCTGGACATGCGCAAGACTTCCAAGCCGTAAATGCGGGCCATCTGCTGTTCGTAGCGGAAGTCGGGATCGCCGAACTTCTTGAACCAGGCGAAGTTATCGAATACGGAGTGATACACGCCGTAATCGCCGGTCGAACTGATATCGGTGGAAGGCACACCCAGATGCTGCAGGAACACGGAGTAGTCGGAACCGCCGCCGAGATCGCCCACGGGCACATCGCTCTGCATTGCCGCCGGAGGGGGGCGATAGGTGCTGGTTTCCTGCGGGCGGGAGTTCTCCTCGTTATTATTCGGCTGGCTGGTTTTCTTCCATCTGTCGTACACGGTTCCGCCTTGCGGCGAAGGCACAGACTTCGCGATCTCGCGGATAAACTCTTTCAAACTAGGGACCCCTGAAGCTCCGAACTTCTTGCCGGCTACGGCCACGTCCATGTTGAAATAAGCGTCAGCGTTTCCCAGTTCCTGCGCGTGATCTTCGCCCCATTCGGTGGAACCGATCAGTCCTTCCTCTTCTGCGTCCCAGCTGGCGAAGACAATCGTGCGCTTGGGCTTCCATCCCGACTTCAGAAGCTCACTCAATCCGTGCACCGCCTCCAGCATGGCCGCCGTGCCGCTGTTTGGATCCACCGCTCCATAGACCCAGGCATCGCGGTGATTGCCGGCCACCACCCAGTCATCGGGCGACGACGCTCCGCGAATCTTGCCAATGACATCCCAAATGGTGCGGAACTGGTAGTCCTGCTTCAGGTGCATTTTCACTTTGGCGGGGCCGGGACCGACGTGATAAGTAAAGGGCAGCGCACCCTGCCATTCGCGCGGCGAGAGCGGACCGCCGAGGTGTTCGAGAATGGGCGAGGCATCGGCGTAGGAAAGCGGGGTCACGGGGATCTTCGGCATCTGCTCGCTTTCAGCGGAAGACACGCGCTTCGCGTCCGGCAGAGTGGGAGTGGAGGCGACTCCCGGTGTCGTCGGGTCGCCGGGAAACTGGAACATGAACCCGACCGATCCGCGCTGCACGCCGCTTGCCGGACGCCACGGCCCTTTCGGATAGGGGTCGCCGCGGTAGTAGCCGTCATCTTTCGGGTCGGAATAAATAATGACTCCGACGGCACCGCGTTCCTGCGCAACGAATACTTTCACGCCGCGAAAATTCTCACCGTAACGGACGATGACGATCTTGCCGCGCACATCGACGTTCATCTGTTTCAGCTTGTCAAAGTCAGCCGGGGAGCCGTAGTTCGCGTAGACAACTTCGGCTTCGGCGTCGCCCGAGGGCGACATGCCGTTGTAAGGCATCACGACGCGCGGATCGTCTTGATAGGGATCGTCGTCGACGTGCTCGCGGTGCGGCCCATGCATCTCCACTCCGGGCGGCTCGGTCATGTCTACGCGGATCTCCGCCGGATAGTTCAGCCACACTTTGTATTCGACAATCTCGGTGTCCAGTCCGGCCTCGCGGAACTTCTTCGCCACGTACTCGGCGGTCGCTTTGTCCTCGGGAGATCCGGCGATGTGCGGCGCTTGCGTCAGAATGCGCAGGTGCTCTTCCGCCAGCTTGGGATCGGGCACAGGCATAAACTTCTTTTCGATTTCCCGCTCGCCGGCAACATCGCGGAACCCGCTGATGACGGAGTTCTCGGGCTGCTCCTTTTCTTTCTCTTTATCTCTGTCTTTGCCGGCATTATCAAACGCCTGCAGGTTCGAACCAATCAGCACCAACAACAACACTGCACCCGAGAGAAGTTTCATGGAGTTCCTTGTAGAAATTGGCGAGTCAGCCGGCATAAGGCCTGGCACGATACGCGCGCACAGCAGTTCGGCAAGTGTGGTGACGGGGCTCTGCCCCGTCTGGACGGGCCAGAGGCCCGTAACCACACGTGCCAAAGATTGTACCGTGCGGAGGGAGCCACCGGTGGAGCTTGTTACACTAGGGAGCGATGACTAAGCCGCCAACGGCTCGTTTTTCCGATCGCGTGGAAGACTACGTACGCTATCGCCCGGGATATCCGCCTGAGGTTCTGGACCTTCTTCGCGCCGAATGCGGACTGCGGCCGCGTCACATCGTCGCTGACATCGCGTCCGGGACAGGGTTGTTTACCCGCCTTCTTTTGGAAAACGGGAATTCCGTCTTTGCTGTCGAACCTAACACGGAAATGCGCGAAATGGGCGTCCGCCCGCTCGAATCCTATAACCGGCTGGTGTCCGTTGCCGGAACAGCCGAGGAAACGACGTTGCGCTCCGCTTCGGTCGACTTCGTCACCGCCGCCCAAGCGGCGCACTGGTTCGACCTGCCTCGCGCGCGCGCGGAATTTACCCGCATTCTTAGGCCGGAGGGATGGTGCGTTTTGATATGGAATGAGCGCTGCACCGAATCCACGCCTTTCCTGCGTGACTATGAGCAACTCCTGCTGACCTACGGCACCGACTATAAGGAAGTGCGCCACGAACGGACGACGGCCATCATCCATGAATTTTTCGCGCCAGCTCCGCACCAGGAGAGGGTATTCGACCTGCGTCAGCGGTTCGACTACGAAGGCACTGCCGGGCGGCTCTTGTCTTCTTCTTACGCGCCGCTTGAGGGTCATCCCAGCCACGCGCCGATGATGCAGGAACTGCAGCGGATCTTCCGCGCCCATGCTAGCGATAACGTGGTTGAATTCGAATACAACACGCGGGTGTATTACGGACATTTGTGATTGGTGATTTGTAATTTGTAATTTGCGGGCGCCGGGTTTCAAATTACCAGTTACAAATTACAAATTGCCGATTCCTATGTCCGAACCTAAATCGTTCCACATGTCTGCTGAGGAGTTTCGCCGCCAGGGTCACGCGGTCGTGGACTGGATTGCCGACTACCACTCCCGCGTTGAAACGTTCCCGGTGCTGTCACGCGTGCAGCCGGGAGAAATTCGTTCGAAGCTGCCAGCCAACGCGCCTGCGCACGGCGAAGCCTTCGACCAGATTCTTGGCGACATTGAGCGCGTTATCCTTCCGGGCATCACGCACTGGCAGTCGCCCAACTTCTACGCCTACTTTCCGGCGAACGCCTCCGGGCCGGCTATTCTCGGCGATCTCGTTTCTTCCGGACTGGGCGTGCAGGGCATGCTGTGGTCCACGAGCCCGGCTTGCACGGAGCTTGAAACGCTTGTGCTCGATTGGCTGGTGCCGATGCTGGGGCTGCCGGAGAAATTTCTTTCGACCAGCAGCGCGGGAGGTGGGGTGATTCAGGACACCGCGTCGAGCGCCTCGCTTTGCGCCCTGCTGGCGGCGCGTGAGCGTACGACGCAGTTCGCGAGCAATCGCAAAGGCTGCGATGGACGCCTGGTCGCCTATTGCTCTACGCAAACGCACTCTTCTGTTGAAAAAGCAATGAAGATCGCCGGCATGGGTTCGGACAATTTGCGCCACGTCGACGTGGACAGGAACTTTGCCATGCGCTCAGAAGCACTGGCACACCACGTCGAGCTCGATATCAAGGCGGGCCTGATTCCCTGCTTCGTCTGCGCCACGGTGGGGACTACGTCTTCTAACGCGATCGACCCCGTGCGCGAAATTGGCGGCATCTGCCGCGAGCATAATCTCTGGCTGCACGTGGATTCCGCCATGAGCGGCACGGCCGCGCTCTGCCCGGAATTCCGCTTCATCAACGATGGCGTGGAGTTCGCCGACAGCTACACCTTCAACCCGCACAAATGGATGTTCACCAACTTCGATTGCAATGTCTTCTACGTCGCCGACCGCAAGCACTTGATTCAAACGCTCTCCGTGCTGCCGGAGTACCTGCGCAACCAGGCAACGGAATCTGGCGCCGTCATTGATTATCGCGACTGGCACATCCAGCTCGGACGCCGTTTTCGCGCGCTCAAGCTTTGGTTTGTGATCCGGCATTATGGGATCGAAGGGTTGCAGCACCACATTCGCGAGCACGTGCGCCTGGCTCAGCAATTCGCGGCCTGGGTGCGCGGCGATTCGCGCTTCGAACTTGCTGCGCCTGCCCAGCTCAACCTTGTATGCTTCCGGTTGCGCGCGGGAGATCATAGTAATCAAGATCATGCTAATCAAGATCAGTCTAATCAAGATCAGGCCAACCAACTCCTGATGGACCGGCTGAATGGCAGCGGCGACCTCTACCTTACTCATACCAAGCTCGATGGCAAACTCACGCTTCGCTTTTGCGTCGGCCAAACTCACACACAGGCCCGTCATGTGGAACGCGCCTGGCAGCGAATCCAGGAAGAGACTGGGAAGCTGGGGAATCCCTGATATCTTGTCGGCAGTGGCGCGGGAAATTTCAGCGGGTGGCGTCGTGCTTCGGCAGATTTCTGGGGTCTGGCACGTCGCACTGATTGAGCCCCAGAAGGAAGATCCCAAACCTGCTGCTAAGCCTGCAAAGACGCCGCGCCAGCGCCGTGCCGTGTTAGCGCTCCCCAAAGGCCTGGTGGATGCGGGCGAAAAACCGCAGGCTGCGGCCGTTCGGGAAGTGCGGGAAGAAACCGGCATCGTGGCCGAACCGGTTACCAAACTCTCGGATAACAAGTATGTCTACGTGCGCACCTGGGGCGATGGCGCGCGCGTTTTCAAAATCGTGAGCTTTTACCTGATGCGTTATGTGTCGGGAGAAATCGACGCCCTTACTTCCGACATGCGGATTGAAGTCAAGCGCGCTCTGTGGGTTCCCCTTGCAGATGCGGCCAGACAGCTTGCTTACAGCAACGAGCGCAAGGTGCTGCGACAGGCGCAGGAGTACGTTGAAACACGAGGGCTCGAATAGCAGGCTGCGGAGAAAGTCTGTTCTGGATGCTCAGCCCCTAAAGGGTGTGCGGGAGAACTGGGTCGTCCCTCCGGGACTTAGGTCATTCTTCCTACTTTTCCCAGCGCTGAAGCGCTGGGCTAAGCTCGGTCGTCCCTCCGGGACTTAGGTCATTCTTCCCACTTTTCCCAGTGCTGAAGCGCTGGGCTAAGTTCGTTCGCCCCTCCGGGGCGGTATTCTCGAGCAAAGCTAGCGGGTGGCTGGGATGGTGGGAGGGAAGGTCATGGAAATCGCGTCTTCTGAGATAAAGGAAATGACGATGTTGGTTTCGGTCGCGACGGGCTGGCCATCCTGGACGTAGGGGCGGTAGCGCCATTGGCGAACGGCGCGGACCGCGGCTGCGGCTAGCGCCCGGTTGCCAGAGACGACTCTCACGGTGCGCACGGTGCCATCAGAATCCACCCGCGCTGTCAAAGCGACTACACCGCGAGCGCTGACATCCGGATAGACGGGATATACGAAACGTAACGGCGGTCTCGAGGCTCGGATGCCACTGTCTTGGACGGAGGGTGGAAGGTTCGGAGTCGAAGCCGCATCGGGAACGCGAACCGCCCGCTTCGGAGTTGGGATGGAGGTTGGGATGGAACTTGGGATGGGCGCGTTGATCGATGCCGGCACGACAGCAGCTTCCGGGGCAGCGACGGGCTCGGCGCTGGCTGCCGGCGGGGCGATGGCGGTGGGGATGTCGACAATGGCCGCTGCTGGCTTTGCGAGGTGTGGAGAATCCGGCAGGGCGATCACGTCGATCCGCTCAAGGCGAGGCTCATTGTGGGCTTGCGAGTGTGGTATCCCCTCGATTCGATGCCATGCGACGACGGAAACGATGCAGAGGGATAACGCGCCGCCTGTCGTTGCGAGCCTGGACATCGCGAGTCTGGACGTTGCCCCCTTGGTCGTTGCTAGTTTGGTCGTCGCGAGCTTGGACGTCAGGAGTTTGGACCAGGCGAATCTGGGCGATGAAGAGGGAGCCGGGTTAGGCTTGGGCGCGACTTCCGCTTGCTGCGCTACCGCTTTTTCTTGCCGTGCCTTTATCTGGACCGGTATCTGGATCGGTATCTGGACCGGTTTCTGGGCCGGCGAAACTTCGATCTGCACCGGGGGCGGCACGTAATTTTCAACCACACCGATCGTCAGCAATGGGTTGTACGAGTGCGACACGACGCCCGCATTATTGCGGAACAGGGCGTTGACCAGTGCGCGCTGG
>JBEKWX010000077.1:0-11905 GCA_049512675.1 Terriglobales bacterium
CTGCTCTCCTTCCAGGAGTTGCCGAAGAATGTGTTCGACATCCAGGTGGCCTTCAACATGGTGCCGCGCTACGGACAGAGATCTGAATTGGCGCTGGATGCGGTGTCGCAAAGAATCCGGAAGCACTACCGGCGCATTGCCGGCGGCGCAACCGAGCCTGCGCTGCAGGTGCTGCAGGCGCCGGTTTTCCATGGGCACGGTTTTTCGGTTTACCTGGAGATGGAAAAGCCGGTCGCAATCGCAGATTTGTCGCGCGCCCTGGCGGGAGAGCACGTGGTGGTGAGCGGCAGCCCGGAGGATACGCCCACCAACGTGAGCGCTGCCGGTCAGGGAGACATCCAGGTCGCGATCGCCATCGACGCCAATCACAAGAATGGTGTGTGGCTGTGGGCAACTACCGATAACCTGCGCGTCGCCGCCTTGACGGCGGTGGAATGCGCCGAGAGCATGACCGCATCCCGGCCGAGAGGTCAGATTCAGTGATCGTCATTATGGCGAGCCAGACGGACCGGTGGACGAACCGGCGGGCGGCCATTGCGCTCGGAGTGGGCCTGGCCTCGGCATTGATATTGATCTTGATATCGATTGGCTGCGGCTACCACCGGGCGGGAAATGCGGTCGCACTGCCGCAGAATATCCACAGCATTGCGATTCCCGGCTTCGTGAGCCACAGCCAGACGTTTCGCATCGAGCAACTCCTGACCGACGCCGTGGTGCGCGAATTCAACGCCCGCACCCAGTACCATGTGATCCACGAAGCCAATGGCGACGCGGATGCGGTGCTGAAGGCGACGGTTCTATCGGCGTCGGCGAATCCGCTCGTCTACGATTCCACTTCCGGACGCGCCGTCAGCGCTTTGGTCACGGTGAGCGTCCAGGTCACGCTGACCGACCGACAGGGCAAGGTGATCTTCGATAATCCTTCCTATCTTTTTCACGAGCAGTACGAAATATCGAGCAATCTCCCCAGTTTTTTTCAGGAAGATTCTCCGGCGGTCGATCGCTTGTCGCGGGATTTTGCGCGTACTCTGGTGGCCAATATCCTGGAGGCCTACTGATGTTGGAGGGCTATTGATATGCGCGCCTTCAGTCAGGCGGACCGCTTTTTCTCCGAACTCGAGTCGCGCCAGCTGAAGCCGGCTTATGTGCTGGTGGGCGATGAGGCGTTCTTTCGCAAGCGCTGCCGCGACGCGATTCTTGAACACCTGGTTGCACCCGACTCGCGTGATTTCGGCTTGTTTGAGTTCGACCTCGCCGAGACTTCGCTGAACGAAATTCTGGATCGCGCCCGTACGCCCTCGCTGATGGCGCCGTTCCAGGTATTTTTCGTGCGCGGCGTGAAGACGCTGTTTGGCCGCGGCTCAAATGAAGAAAAAATCGGAGCCATCGAGGCCTACTGCAAGAATCCCAATCCCGATGCGCTTCTGGTATTTGTTGCCGATCACATCAGCATCCCCGCCGATGCCCGCCGTATGGAGATGACCGACAAAGACCGTTACCAGAAGATCCGCGAAGACCTCGGCCCGTTCTGCGGCATTGTCGAACTGTCTCGCGTGCAAGAAGGGGAAGCGGTGCGCTGGATTGGCGAGTACTGCCTTACACGCGAGGTCAAGATCGACGCCGACGGCGCCCGCGAACTGGTGGACGCGCTGGGCGGCGACATGATGATGGTGTCGAACGAACTGGAGAAGCTGATTCTTTATGTCGGCGAAAAGAAAAAAATCACGCTCGGCGATCTCGAGACCATGGTGCTCGCCGCGAAACAGCGTTCGCTGTATGAGTTGACGGA
The DNA here is from genome assembly GCA_049512675.1 of Terriglobales bacterium. Classification (GTDB taxonomy): domain Bacteria; phylum Acidobacteriota; class Terriglobia; order Terriglobales; family Acidobacteriaceae; genus Acidiflorens. Next base: position 1,790 of record JBEKWX010000077.1, read on the forward strand.
CGCGATTTCATCGAAGGACCGCGTGCGTGCGCTCGAAATCCTCGATGCGCTGCTTTCGACGGGCGACGGCGAAGAAGCTGCCATCGGGCATCTTTACATGCTGGCCAAGACTTTTCGCCAGATGCTGGTCATCCTGGAGCGCAACGTGCGCGACCAGCGCATGCTGTGGGCGGCATTGTGGCAGGGCTTTCGCGTGCCGCCGTTTGCGGCCGACGATATCATCCGGCAGGCGCGGCGCTACAAATCGAAGCGGGAACTGACGCGCGCGATTCGCCTGGTTGCGAAAGCCGATCTGGCGCTGCGCTCGAATCCTACCAGCAAACGGATGGTGCTGGAGAAGCTGGTTCTGGATCTTGCCAGCGAGCCCAAGCTTGAAGCCGCGGGTGGATGGATGCAGGAAGAACTGCCGGTGTGATGTAAGCCTCAAATCCTGATGCTAAGCGCAGGCGACGTCATTTCCTATCTAGAGATGTGTGCTCCCTTTGGAGTGAACCTCCAGCGCGGGATGAACTATCGGATTAGGGATGGCGAGAGCCTCATTCTGATGAGCCAGAGATCGGGGGCGCCATATCAGGACAGGGTCGAGCATGATGGACAGATCGTCATCTACGAGGGTCACGACCTGCCGCGGACAAGAGGCGCTGTGGATCCTAAGACAGTCGACCAGCCCGAGTTTCAGCCTAACGGCAAGCCAACCCAGAATGGATTATTTGCAGAGGCAGCGAGAAGGGTCAAGGATGGTACCGCCGCTCCGGAACGGGTGAGAGTCTTCGAGAAGATCCGCACCGGAATATGGGTTTACAACGGAGTCTTTGAACTGATCGATTCGTGGCAGGAGAAATCCGGATCTCGAAAAGTGTTCAAATTCAAGTTGCAGCTAGTCGGCGACGTGCCATTTTCGGAGAGGTCTCGCAGCCCCTCTCTTGAGCATGACCGTGTTATTCCTACTCACGTCAAGTTGGAGGTATGGAAACGGGATAAGGGGTGCTGCGTGAGGTGTGGCAGTTCCAAGAATCTGCATTTCGACCACATAATCCCTTATTCCCTAGGAGGGTCCTCGAAAGACGCCGAAAACATCCAGCTATTGTGCGCCAAACATAACCTCGAGAAGCACGATGCTATTCAGTGACTGTGCGTGACACGGGTAGAGACGGGGCTTGCCCCGTCTCGCGGCAGACGTCCGCCTACCCTTTGATCTCGGCCACTGCCTTTCGCAGTTCGTCCACATCCGGGGAATTCGGCTTAAGCTTCACCACTCGGTCCAGTTGTTGCCGGGCCAGCGCGGCTTGACCATTCTTGGCGTACGCGAGGCCCAGGTGGTAGTTGAAGAGCGCGTTTTCCGGTTCCTTCTTGACCGCTTCTTTGAACAGGCCAATGGCGGATGAGTACACGTGCTTGTGATAGAAAGCCCAGCCCAGCGTGTCGGCACAGTTTGGATTATCGGGAAGCTGACGCCGGGCGGTCTGCGCCATCGCGAAAGCAACGTCCACATTGCCACCCTGCTCCAGCATCACATACGCCAAATTGTTGGAGGCCAGTGGATTTTCCGGCTGAATCTCGAGCACCTTCTGGTACTGCTGCTTGGCGTGGTCCCAATCCTGCTTGTTCTCATAAATGCCACCAGCCAGCAGGTAGAATGCGATCTCCCTGGGATTGATCTTCGAGCCTTCGAGAAACGTCTGCAGCGCCTGATCAGTGGCGCCGCGTTGGCTCTGCACCACGCCTAGCTTAACCAGCGCATCGCCGTTCTTCTTATCCAAGTCGAAGGCTTGTTTGAACTCGGCTTCTGCCCCCGCTAGATCCTTTTTCTGTTCCATCAGAAGTTGGCCCAGCAGGATGTGAAACCCGGCATTCTTGGAATAGCTCGCCAACTGTGTCCTGGCGGTAGCGATGGCTTTGTCGGGCTGCTTCTGCATGAGCTCTGCGCTGAGCACGCCGCCCAGCGCGTCGGTGGAATTCGGGTCCTTATCCAGCGCCTGCTGATAGGCATTTTGCGCTTCGGCATACTGGCCCTGTGCCATCCGCAGGTTGCCCAACTGCACATATCCGGCAGGATTGTTGGGATCCTTTTCCAAAGATCGATGAATATAGTCATCCGCCGTCGCGTACTGCTTGCGAGCGATTTCCGCCACCCCGCGCAGCAGGTATCCGTCGGAAGCATCTGGCAGCAGGGCGATGATCTGGTCCGCTTCCTGGGCGAGCCCACTGGGATCACCCCGGTGGATGGCTACGCCCGCCAACGCGCGGTGCGCTTCCACTATGTCAGAGCGCAGTCGAACCGCATCGCGCCACTCCGCTTCTGCCCGGTTGGTGTTGCCCAGTTGGTCGAAGGCCAGGCCCTGCTGGTAATGCGCCACTGCGTTATCGGGATCATTCTTCAGCACGGCTTGCAGCGTGTTAACCGCGTCGCTGGCCTTGCCGCTGCGAATCTCGATCTCGCCCTTGTAGATCTGGGCGTCCTGGTCATCGGGCTTCGCCTTTATGACTTCGTCGTTCAGCTTGCGGGCTTCGTCAATCCGGTCGGTGAGGATCAGCAGCTGAATGTAATTCTTCTTAACCACCATGTCCTTGGGATGCTCTTTATAAAGCGAGGCATACTCGGTGGTGGCTTTGTCGAGCTGGTTATTACCGTAATAGAGGCCTCCGAGCATTCGGTAGCCCTCGGAGTTATTGGGGAAATCCTTTTTCGATTGGCGCAGGAATTCTTCGGCTTGGCCGGGCTTGTTCTCCGCCATGTACAGGCGGGCGAGAGAGAGCCTGGGATTGGGATCGTCGGGTGCGGCCGCAATGGCCCTCCGGAATAAATCTTCTGCCTCGGGAAATCGGCCGCGAATCTGGTAAAAATTCCCCAGCGAGATCAGTGCAATCGTGGATTTGGGACTGAGTTCGACTGCTTTATTGAAACTCGCCTCCGCCGCGTCCCACTGTTGCTCGTGCACCTGGAGCATGGCCAAATTCAGATAAGAGTCAGAACTCTTGGGGTCCAGTTGCAGCGCTTTTTGCATGTCCGCCAGCGCGGCGGCAGTGTTATTCATACCGGCGTAATAGTTGGAACGTGCGATGTACACCCCGGGATTGTTGGGTTGTTTTTGCACGAGCAGGTCCAGATGCTCCTTGGCGTCATTAAACCGACGACCGAGGATCAGCAGGTTGGCCATGTCAAGGTGTGCGGCATAATGGTCGGGCTGGATTTCGATGGTCTTCGACAGCTCCTGGTAGGCGGTTGGCCACTGCTCCAGCTTCAGGGCCGCCAGCGCCAGCTGGTAGTGGGCCTCGGCGAAGCGCGAATCGACCTGGATGGCGTTCCTGAACTGAATCGCGGCCTCCGGGTACTGGCCCTTGGAGTAGTAGCGCTGGCCGCTCTCCAGGTACTTTTGCTTGCGGACGTTGGGATCCCGCGAGCAGCCTGCCAGCAGCCCCGCGAGCAAGCAAACCGCCACCACTGCATGTCTTGACCCTTTATTAATACGCATATCTCTGAACGCCTCACATCGCGCAAACATTGTCTTATCAATGTCCTACTGCCCAAAGGTACTCCCATGGGCGCAGACCGGAAAAGTTACTGCCGTTATCACCGCGAACGTTTATCACCGCGAACCTGGGCAACGGGCAGAATCACGTTGGTCCATGTTTAGCATACGCCCGTGTACAGGCGCTTTCGTAATCTGCCGCAGCCGGATGGGGCATAGTCCAATAGGCTATGACCCACTTCCCCCAAACCGCTGACAACCAGCGTTCACCCCGTGTACAACTCAATGGATCGGTCGCGGCCGCAGTGATGGCCGAAGGCGGCCAGCGGGCGCGCGCAAAACTACAGTGCATTTCGATCAACGGCGGATTGCTGCAGTTGCAGCACGAGCTTTCCACCGGAGATTTCGTCGAGATCGCTTTCCACACCCGCTCGGGCGCCGTCCACGGCATGGCCGAAATGCTGTACCCGACGCGCAAGTTTCAGAGCGCCTGTCTGCAGCCTTTCCGCTTCATTGCCCTGGCCGACGATGACCACCGCAAGTTGCGTATGGCGCTCGATTCGGCTCTGGACCGCAGTTTCCTGGACCCGGTTTCCGAACAGGTTCAGACGCCGTCGGGATTCTGAAAGGCAGGTCTCAGGTCTTAGGTCTCAGGTCTTAGGAAAACAAAATCAACCGTGGTTTTTCTCAGATCTGAGAATTAAGACCTGAGACCTAAAACCTAAGACCTGCTTTCCTGCTGCCCCGCTATACTGAACCCTCCGGAATGACGAGCCAGAGCATCACTACTCAAACCATCACGCACTCCGCCGAGGAGACGATCGCTTTCGGGCGGAAGCTTGCCGCCGAACTGTCGCCTCCGCTCATTGTGCTGCTGCGGGGCGACCTCGGGGCGGGAAAGACGACATTGGTGAAGGGAATCGCGGAAGGGTTCGAAGCCGCTCTTGCTGAGGACGTGACCAGCCCGACCTTCACGCTCGTCCACGAATACCGCGGACCCCGCGCCAACCTGTACCACATCGACCTTTACCGGATCGATGCCCAGCGCGATCTGGAAACGCTGGGCCTGGACGACTTGCTCGCACCAAACTGCATCTTACTGATAGAGTGGGGAGAGAAGTTCCCTCGCTTGCTACGCGATCACAATGTGGAAATCACCCTGGAACGAGTGGGGGAAGAACCAGTGGGGGGAGAGGTGGGGGAAGAACCAGTGGGGGGAGAGCAAGTGGGGGAAACTGAGCGCAAAATCCGAGTCACCATCCGTTGAATCCGGTGGCTGCCGAGAGTAGTTTGCCGAGAGTGGACTGCCAAGGTTGGATCGGACGCATCTCAATCAACTGGTGTTGGAGCCTAAATCAACTTGAAGCCAAGCTATTTCGCACTTGTCTGTTTATTAATCTTATTGATTTCGATCACCGCCACTTTTTGCGCCGCGCAAAGCGCTCCGCAGCCCGGGAGTTCGGACGCGAACCAGACCGCCCAAGCGCCCGCGGCTGGCGGCGGCCAGGCACCACAGCAAACGCCGCCTCCAGCCAAAACGTCTGCCGGCCAAGCGGCCCAACCCGGCGATCAAAGTCAGGGCCAGCCTCAGAACAAAGACAGCGCAAAAGACTCGACGAATGACACCTCCGGCACGACCTCCGGCACATCCAAAGACCGGCTCTTTTTTGCTCTGCCCAACTTCTTGACCTTGGAGAATGCCGGCCAAGTCCCACCCCTGACCACCGGGCAAAAATACAAGGTTGTCGCCCAGGGATCGTTCGACCCTATTCAGATTGTCTGGTACGCTGCGCTCTCCGGTGTATGCCAGGCCGAGAACTGTGAGCCCGGCTTCGGACAGGGCTGGGCAGCATACGGCAAGCGCTACGGCGCCTACGCTGCCGACGGTACCATCGAGAATTTTTTTGTGGGCGCGATTATGCCTTCCCTGCTCGCCCAGGATCCGCGCTATTTTCAGAAGGGCCATGGCGGTTTTGTTAACCGCACCGAGTATGCCGTCAGCCGGATCTTCGTAACTCGCAGCGACTCCGGACACCATCAATTCAACTTCTCCGAAATCGTTGGCGCCGCCATCGCGTCGGCCATTTCTACCTACAGCTACCATCCTCACCCGGGCTACCATCCCGAACCCGGCGTCAACGTGCCATATGTTGCCAGTGACCGCACCTTGAAGAATACGGCCAGTGTGTGGGGATCGCAGGTGGGCTACGACACGATTACGCTGGTGGTCAAGGAGTTCTGGCCGGATATCCGGCGGAAGTTGAAAAAGCAGCCTCATTGATGCCATCGGTGGCTTCGCATCAGGGCATCGCTTTACAGCTTGCGGAAAAACTTAGGAGCTGAGGCCCGCCGGCTCTAATGCGGCAAATATCCAGATTCCATCGGCAGTTTGCCGTCTACCTTGACGACAACCACGCGCTCGGTGATCGATCGTTCCTCCACGAACCCGATCGCACCCGGAGTGACCGCGACCGTATCAATTACCTCTGCGTCCGACTCGACCATCCGGATCGAATCGTTGTCTTTGTCTTTGTGCGAGGCGAGGAACGCCTTTATCTCTGCCGCGGTCATCTTGGTTAGATGTTCCAGCGTGACCATCTCATCCGGCGAAGCGCTGTGCAACACCAGCACCACATTTCGGCCGTCAGGCCATTTCTTCACTTCGCCTTTGAAGATGCGGGCCAAATGAGCGGAGGTGAGATTCTGCACTTTGACGTCCTTGTTGACCACCACCGCCATGTGGTGCGCAAAACAGGGAGTCAGCCATAAAGTCACCAACGCACACAGGCAGAGCATCCGCTGATACTTCATACGACCTCAGGTTACATCTTGCCGTCCGCGGATTCTTGTCAAATATTTGTCAAAAATGGCGGGAGTAACCAGTCTGGTAAGGTTAGAGGTCAGAGGTCGGATTGCAGAGGTACACTCGCCGCGCTGGATTCTACCTCTGCAATCTGACCTCTGACCTCCGCAATCTCACGCCCATCGATCGACATCTTTAGAATGTCCATCTCTTAGAATCCCATGATGTTGTATCCGCAATCCACGTAGATGGTCTCGCCGGTGATGCCTGAGCTTGCGTCGGACGCCAGAAACACGCCGGTGCTGCCCACTTCGCCGACTTCCACATTGCGTTGCAGAGGCGCGCGCTCGGCATGCCCTTTCAGCATGTCACCAAGGCCCGAGATGCCGCGCGCGGCCAGCGTCTTGATCGGCCCCGCGGAGATCGCATTGACGCGGATCTTCCGCCGGCCCAGATCCTGCGCCAGATAGCGGACTGTGCATTCGAGCGCAGCCTTGGCCACGCCCATGACGTTATAGTGGGGCACAACCTTTTCCGCGCCGTAGTATGTCATGGTGATGACGCTGCCGCCGTCCTCCATGAGCGGAGCCGCAGCCCGGCAAACCGCGATCAGCGAATACACGCTCACGTCGTGGGCCACACGAAAGCCCTCCCGCGTCGTGTTCACGAAGTCGGCCTTCATCTCTTCGGCGGGAGCGAAAGCCACGCTATGCACCAGGGTGTGGAGCTTGCCGTAGCGAGCTTTCAAGGTTTCGAAAAGCTGGGTGATTTCCTCGTCCTTCGAAACATCGCACATGAAAGCTTCGGCGCCCGGCAGCGACAGAATCAGGTCTTTGGCTTCCTGCTCGAGCCGTTCGTTCTGATAGGTGATGGCGAGGTTCGCGCCCGCCGCGTGCAGCCCTTGCGCAATTGCCCACGCGATCGAGCGCTTGTTGGCCACTCCGAAGACGACCGCCGTGCGGCCTTTCAAGTCCTCAAACATGAATGGACGCTCCCCTGGGAGAAGAGAAAGAATAACAGCATCCTCAATTTGTGTGGGGCAGACCCTCTTGTCCGCCGCTTTTGATATTGGGGTCGATCTCAATCGTAAGGATCAACTTCAAGATCAACGTCAACGGCAGCGGACAAGAGTGTCCGCTCCACACAAACCGCAGCTATTCCGCGATTGAAGCCATTGCCTGCCGTGCTTTCATCGGCCAGCAGGCACTGCCGAATGCGACCGCATACACGGCGGCGATTGTGCCAAACCCGGCTGCCAGGCTGATCCGCGATGCCACCGCGCCAACCGTCAGCCCGAGTGCCACCTGCAGAAACGTGCCAAAGAAATAGATAGTGTTCTGGACGCGTCCCATAAAATGCGGCGGCACTTGTTGCATCAGGCTGGTATTCATGGCCACGCCGCTCACGCCCCGCGCCGATCCCATCAGTCCATACAGCAGTACGGCAATTGCCAGCCAGGGCGAAAACGGTGAAAGCGCCATCGTACAGGTCAGCAGCAGCATGGCAAGCGCAATCGCATTGCGCGCTCCCACCCGCGCAATCAGCGCCGGAGCATAAAGGGCGCTCATAAATGCGCCCACACCCCATCCCCCGTTCAACCATCCGTAGCCGGTTGCGCCGGCGTGGAAGACGCGATCGCTTAGCGGCGCCGTGACCACCACTCCCGTCATCATCGCGCCCAGAAACAAAGCCCAACTCGTGCCCAGAAAAACCACTCTCGGATGCCCGCGCAGAAAGACCAGCCCTTCACGCATCTCGCGCAGAAAGCGCCCGACCGCGGTTTCCGCAGCTTCCAGATCATGCCGGAGTTCGACGGCTCGCGGTACAACATGCCGGCCCTGGCGCACTGCGAAGTAGCACAAGAAAGAAACGACGTAGGTGCTCACGTCGATGAGGAGCACCCCGCCCAGCCCAATGTGTTCATAAACAAATCCAACCAGCGCGCCGGCAATCAGCCAGCCACCCTGGACGCCAGCGAGTAGGAGCGTATTCGACTGCACGAACGCGCCCTTGGGCGTCAGTTCCTGAATCAGCGCGGTGATGGTTGGCCAGAACATCCAAAAGCCCGCGGCCACCAGCGTATTCATCAAGTAGAGTTGCCACACCTGCACGCGGCCCATGAAGGCAAGCACGGTGACCACGAGGATGACGGCCGCCCGCGCCAAATCCAGCATCATCACCAGGCGCCGCCGGTCTTCGCGGTCGATAATGACGCCCATGAAGGGCAGCATCAGCATGGCCGGAATGGTCTGCAGGGCGGCAAACTTGCCCAAAGCCATTTCGGAGTGAGTGCGCTGCAAAATCGTCCAAGCCACGGCGGCGGAGTTCATGCCGCTGCCCAGCATGGAGATCACGTTCGCCGCAAACACAAATCGCAGCGAGCGTTTCTGCAGGATGAAGCGCACGATTTGAATCTAACATGGAGGGCTTTTGGCTCTTGGCTTCTGGCCGCTAGCTACTAGCTAGAAGCTAGTTTCGGCGAGGTCGAAGGTGCGGACTTCCGAAGAGACGCCACATGCCTATTCCGGCTCAGCTACAAACCTGTACCCCACTCCGCGCACGGTCTGCAAATGTTTAGGGCTCGACGGATCCTCTTCGATGTACCTCCGCAGCCGGACCACAAAATTATCGATGGCGCGCGTATCGGTGTCTTCGTGCAATCCCCACACATCTTCGAGAATTGCCTTGCGCGAAACCACGCGGCCTCCACTGCGGACCAGATATCGGAGAAACTCCGCCTCCATCACCGTCAGATGGATGGTATTTCCCAGCGACCGCAGTTCCAGTTCCTGGAAGTCAATCGACTTGCCGCCAAAACTGAAGGTATCGCCGCCGGCTTGCGGCTCGCCCTGCGGCGCCGGCCTCGTCTTGTCACCGATGATGCCAGCGCGCGCCGGACGGGCGTCTTTCATCCAGACACTGCGCCGCAGCAGGCTCTCCAAGCGGGCGATCAGAATGGCTAGCTCAAAGGGCTTGGCCAGGTAATCGTCCGCGCCCGACGCGAACCCCTCCAGCACATCTTCCGGACGCCCGCGGGCGGTCAGCATCAGAATCGGCACATAATTTCTCTTCTCGCGCAGCAAGGCCGCGACATCAAAGCCGCTCTTGCCGGGGAGCATGACGTCGAGAACGACCGCGTCGAAGCGTTCTTCTTTTTCGACCAGCCTGTCGAGAGCGGTCTCGCCGTCGGCCGCAATTTCCACCGCGTGTCCTTCGGCTTGCAGGTTGAAGCGCAAACCCTGCGCCAGGTGTGCCTCGTCCTCCACTACCAGCACCCGGCTCATGCTATCGTCACTTTCCGGGGCAATTCTTTTCTGGGTAGTTCCAGGGTCACGGTGGTTCCTTTCCCTGTGCCTGCGCTCTCGGCGAATACCCGGCCGCCGTGCTTGCGGGCGATCGAGCGCACGATGAACAATCCGAGGCCGGTGCCCTTTACTTGCGAGAGCGAGCGGTGCGTCACCCGGTAAAACCGCTTGAATATCCGTTTTAAATCTTGCTCCGGAATGCCCACGCCGCGATCGCGCACCCGCAGCACGACGCGCTTCTCATCAGGAGCCTCCAGTTCCACCGAGATGTGCACGCCATCCGGCGAGTACTTCACCGCATTGTCCAGCAGGTTCGAAACCGCGGTCCGCAACTCTTCCGGATCGCCCAGCACGTACGCTCCGCTGCCGTTTTGCGCAGATGAAGACAAAGACTCGCGGTAGTCGAGATTTGTCGTGTGCAAATGATGGCGCGCTCGCGCCAGTTCGATGCACTCGCGCACCAGCGAGTTGAATTCCACCGGCAAGCGCTGCGCCGGGCTTTTCTTCTGCGCCGCCTCACCCGCTTTCAAGACCTGTT
>JBEKWX010000078.1:0-11628 GCA_049512675.1 Terriglobales bacterium
CCCGGAACGAGCTTTGCCGGCACGCTGCCGGCGAAAGGGCTCACTCCACTTGTTCCGGGGATGGCTTGGCCCGGAGTGCTCGAACCGGGCGTCGTCTCGGTTTGCGCAAGGGATGCTGCTGCTCCACAAATCAAGACTCCGGCCAACAGGAAAACGCGGCGGCGTTCGTAACTGAGTCTCAAGGGAGTCTCCTAGCCGCGAATTTTCGCGGCGGCGGTGCCGAGGGCCAATATCCTAGTCTGGCCGGTTGTTTCTAGCAAATAGATGCAATACCGACGGCCTGAGAAGCGGCTGGCCCGAGGACGCTGTATCAGCCGCCCCATAAACGGCCAAAACAAACCGTTCTTCGCTGCGACCAATTTAGACAGTTCGTCATCTAAGGCTCTGGGAATTGTTCGCGCGGACTGGTTGCCGACAGCACTGGCCGCGCAATTGCCCACTTGGTGTGGAACTTCCGTCGCCTGGGTATGGGGTACTCGGGCCAGACTGAACCGCTCAAAGCGACCGGTCGTGGAGTTGCAGGCTAGGCAATCACGACAGCTGCGCACGTTGCGGCTGCGCTTCGTCCAGTAGCCACGGCCAACGTAGCCAGACCAGCTAGGAGGCCCAGGTGCTTGCCACCCAGAATGGCGCCGCAGTCCGTTATGAACTCATGGAGCGGCTCTGCGACGCGCGGCGGCGGAGTGACGAAGTTTTTAGTCTGCTGCGCGAAGATTCTTTCTATGAGCGGCCGATCCCGGAGCGTCATCGCATCATCTTCTACGTCGGACACCTCGAGGCATTCGACTGGAATCTGCTCCACGAAGACATCTCCGGCCTGAAGAGTTTTCATCCTGAATTTGACCGGTTGTTTGCCTTCGGCATCGATCCAGTCGGCGGCGGACTGCCTAACGACCAGCCCTCCGATTGGCCATCTTTGAGTGCGGTGCACGACTACGTGACCAAGGTCCGAACTGCTCTGGACGAAAAGCTGGGCGGCGCAGGGGGCGAACGGCACCCCCAGTCCCGGGACGGCTTTCAGGTAGACGCGTTACTCAGCGTGGCGGTTGAGCATCGACTGATGCATGTCGAGACTTTGGCCTACATGCTGCATCAGTTGCCACTCGACAAGAGGTTGCGGGCAGAACATCCACCGGATCTCGACACTGCTCCGGTGGTGCACCGGATGGTTGCAATCCCCGCGGGTGTGGCAACTCTCGGCCTTCTCCGCAGCTTGGAAACCTTCGGTTGGGACAATGAGTACGAAGCCCACACGGTGGACGTCCCTGCATTTGCCATCGATCAGTACAAAGTGACCAACCGGCGGTATTTGGACTTCATGGCTGCCGGTGGCTATGAGACTCGCGGCTTCTGGAGCGATGAAGATTGGGATTGGAAAACCGCCCAAGGGATATCTCATCCGGTGTTCTGGCGAAAGGCGGGTGATCGGTGGCTCTACCGGACGATGTTTGACGAAGTGCCACTTCCGCTCGACTGGCCGGTCTACGTGAGTCATGCGGAAGCAAGCGCATACGCGCGTTGGGCCGGGAAGTCGCTCCCCACGGAAGCCGAGTGGCATCAGGCCGCGCACGGCACTCCAGCTGAAGGCGAGAGGATTTTCTCGTGGGGAAGCGAAGCCCCCAACATCCGTTCCGATAAAGCGAGGTTGGGCAATTTTGATTTTCACCGCTGGGACCCCGCTCCGGTGAACGGATTTCCCGAGGGCCGGAGCGCCTTCGGCGTCGACGACATGTTAGGCAATGGATGGGAGTGGACGTCCACCGTGTTTGCCCCGTTTCCTGGTTTTAAGCCTTTCCCGTTCTACCGGGGCTACTCCGCCGATTTTTTCGACGGCAAACACTTCGTCATGAAAGGGGGCTCGGCGCGCACGGCGGCATGCATGCTTCGGCCCTCGTTCCGCAACTGGTTCCAGGCCCACTACCAATATGTGTACGCGGGATTCCGCTGTGTAAGCCGCGACGCAAGCGCAAGCGAATGACCGGAGGGATTGGGAATGCTCGTCCACGCGATTACTAGTGACCTGACTTGCGAATTTGCCTCTGACGTTCGGGCTGGACTAACGCGGCCGGGACAGAAGGAACTCCCTTCCAAGTACCTTTACGACGGTGTGGGCTCGGCCCTCTTTGAAGTGATCAGCCATCTCCCGGAGTACGGGCTAACCCGGGCGGACGAGCGACTGCTGCAGAGGCACGCCAGTGAGATCATTGATTCCCTGAATACTGATTCTCTGAATATTGATTCTCTGAATCGGGATCGCTTGGCCTCGCCGGTCGCAGTTGCTGAATTGGGCAGCGGCAGCGGTAAGAAGACCCGCTGGCTGCTGCAAGAGCTGGGACGGAGGCAACGCACGTTCTACTATCCGGTCGAAATATCCCGCTCCGCCTTGGCGATGTGCGAGCGGGAACTCAGTGACATGGATTCGATCAGCATCGTTGGTTTTGAGCGTGACTATCTCGATGGGTTGTTGCAGGTGGCAACGGCGTACAGAAAGGACGGCCAGCGACTCTTGGTGTTGTTCCTGGGGAGCACCATCGGGAACTTCGACCGGCCCGCGGGCGTGAAGTTCTTGACAGAAATTCGACGAATTCTGGAGCCTGGCGACGCCCTTCTGTTGGGAACGGACCTGGAAAAGCCCAGCGCGCAACTGCTTGCGGCTTACGATGATGAACTCGGTGTCACAGCAGCCTTCAATCTCAACCTGCTGGCCCGCATCAATCGCGAACTTGACGCCGACTTTCAACTCGGACAATTCTCGCATGTGGCGACGATCAATCACGAAGCCCGCAGCGTCGAGATGCATCTGCGGTCCAGGCGCCGGCAGGCGGTGACCATCGCAGCAGCGGAGCTTGACGTCGAGTTTCTGGAAGGCGAGACCATCTGGACGGAAAGCTGCCACAAGTATTCGACCAAGGAGATTTTCCAGATGGCCCGCGCTGCGCGTTTCCGCTGCGAGGTGCAGTGGATTGATGAAGAGTGGCCGTTTGCAGAGAGTTTGCTCATTGCGGAATAGAAAGTTCACCAGCACGCCCAGGAGGACCCGATGCCGGAAGAATGTACCCACCTTGATCAGATCAAAGTGAGAGGAACGAACAAACATGTGTGTGAGGACTGTGTGAAGATCGGCGATACATGGGTCCACCTTCGCCTGTGCCTCATTTGTGGACACGTCGGTTGCTGCGATTCGTCCAAGAACAAGCATGCGACCAAGCATTTTCACAAAACCCAGCACCCTCTAATGCGCTCGATCGAGCCCGGAGAACGCTGGATGTGGTGTTACGTGGACGAGATCGAGCCCGGTGAACTTGCAGCCTGAATGTTGCGCGACCGGAACGCGATGTCGGTTATCTAAGAAGAATGTCAGGGTCCGGCCAGTTGGCTGAAGCTATCCCGCTGCGTCATCAAGGCTGAGAGCAATCATGGCGAAACCGATTCTGTTGAGTGTTGACGACGATACCGATGTTTTACGCGCGATCGAACGCGATTTGCGGACGCATTACGGCGCTGAATACCGCGTGATCGGGAGCGATTCCCCGGCCGGTGCGCTGGAAATGCTGAAGCAGTTGAAGGTGCGTAACGACGGTGTGGCTCTCCTGTTGGTGGACCAGCGGATGCCACACATGGACGGAGTTGGCTTTCTACAGGAGGCAAGACAGATCTTCCCCGAAGCGAAACGGGCACTGCTCACCGCTTATGCCGACACAAGCGCTGCCATCAGCGCCATCAATCAAGCCAACATCGATTATTTTTTCATGAAGCCGTGGGACCCGCCCGCCGATCACCTATACCCGCAACTGGACGATTTGCTCGATGATTGGCAAGCCTCCTATCGGCCGGCATTCGAGGGAATTCGAGTCCTGGGCACGCGCTGGTCGCCGCGCTCCTACGAACTGCGCGACTTTCTCGCGCGAAACCACGTGCCCTATCAGTGGATTGACGTTGAGGCCTCCGCCAACGACCCGGAAACCAAACGCCTCTTGGAAGCTTTGGGTCCGGAAGCGAACAATATTCCGGTCGTGCTTTTTCCAGACGGAACGAAGCTCCTGGAGAGCGTGCCCGCGGACGTGGCACGAAAAGTCGGCCTGCGGACGCGCGCGCAGACCGACTTTTACGACTTGGCAATCATTGGGGGAGGCCCGGCCGGTCTGGCGGCAGCGGTCTACGGGGCGTCGGAAGGTCTGCACACGGTGATGATCGAACGCGAGGCGCCGGGCGGCCAGGCCGGCATGAGCTCGCGTATCGAAAACTATCTCGGATTTCCCACCGGCCTCAGTGGCGCCGACTTGGCGCGACGCGCGGTGGTGCAGGCGCAGCGCTTCGGCGTGGAAATCCTCTCGCCCCAGGAAGTCACCGGCGTGCGAATTGAAGGCCCCTACCGGATCATGAAATTGGCCGACGGCAATGAAATCTCCTGCCACGCTCTAATGGTCTCGACCGGAGTACAGTGGCGTCGGCTGGAAGCGCCCGGGATCGATCGCCTGCAGGGCGCCGGTGTTTACTACGGCGGGGGCGCGACGGAAGCTCTGTCCTGCAAAGGAGAGATTGTCTATGTGGTGGGCGGTGCGAATTCCGCCGGCCAGGCCGCCATGAATTTCTGCAAGTATGCCGAGCGCGTGGTCATCTTGGTGCGCGGCAGCTCTTTGGCGAGCACCATGTCCCGGTACCTGATTGACCAAATCAAAGCAACGCCCAACATTCAGCTGTGGGCGCACGCCAGCATAGCCGAGGTCCATGGCGAGAGTCATCTCGAAGAAATATCGGTCCTCTGTTCCGATACCAATAAGATCGATCGTGTCCCGGCAAGTGCGATGTTCATTTTCATCGGAGCGCAGCCGCAGACGGACTGGCTCGCGGGCATCGTCGAGCGCGATGAGCGCGGGTTCCTTCTGACCGGCCCCGACTTGATGCACGACGGTCAGCGGCCGAAAGGGTGGGACCTCGATCGCGACCCCTTCCTGCTCGAAACCAACGTCCCCGGAATTTTTGCCGTGGGCGATGTGCGACACGGCTCGGTAAAGCGCGTCGCTTCCGGCGTCGGCGAAGGATCAGTTGCGGTGCAGTTCATCCATCAATACTTGAGCAAGGTTTAAATGGTCGAGAAAGCAGAACTACTTCGCGTCCCGGCGTTCGAAGACTTACCGGACGATCAGATCGCTTGGTTCCTCAGCCAGTCGCAAGAGTTGCACGTCAAGCCGGGGGATACGTACCTGCGCCAAGGTGATCCCGCGGATGCAATGTTTGTGACTCTCGACGGGCAGCTTGAGGCCCGAGGAGAGTTCGGCGGCGAAACTGTCATAATTCCCATAAAGCCGGGCGCTGTCACCGGTTTGCTTCCGTTTTCCAGGATGAAACAGTATACGGTGAGCGTTCGCGCTATCACAGACAGCCGCCTCTTGCGCTTTCCGGCTGCCATGTTTCCCGAACTCGTGCAGAGAATGCCCGAGTTGACCCAGCGGCTCGTGGCTGTGATGTCCGACCGGATCCGCGAAACCACGCGCATCGAGCAGCAGCGCGACCGCCTGGCCGCTTTGGGAAAGCTTTCCGCAGGCCTTGCGCATGAACTCAACAACCCGGCCTCGGCTGCCAAGCGCGCCGCCAGCCAGTTGCGTGACATTCTGAAAAAGATCAAGGACGCGAGTCATGATTTAGGCAGGCGCGATCTCACCCCAACCCAAAAATCGGAAATCGAGAAGTTGGAAGCATCCCTCACTCAATTCGATGGTCTGCCACCCGACGCAATGACGGTCAGCGACCTGGAAGACCGAATTGATGCCCTGCTGCGCAGTCACGGACAGAACGATTTGTGGCGGCTGTCGGCCAACCTGGCGCGAAGGAACGTGCAGCCGGCTGTGCTGGAACCGTTGTTCGAGAGCCTCGATTCGGACGCTGCCCGAGCCGCGCTCGTCCGGATCGCCTCTTCGATAGAGGTTGCGGACCTGCTGAACGCAATCGAGAGCAGCACCTCGCGCATCTCAGACCTGGTCAAAGCTATCAAGGACTACACGTATATGGACCAGGCGCCGGTGCAGAACGTCGATATCGCGAAGAGCCTCGAAACCACGCTGACTATCCTGAACCATAAGCTAAAGCGCGGCGTAATCGTGCGGCGTGATTATCATGCGGATCCTCTGTTGGTGAATTCGTTCGGGAGCGAATTGAACCAGGTATGGACCAACATTATCGATAATGCTATCGACGCGATGGGCGGAAATGGCGAACTGCGGGTGCGGACCTGTCGCGACGATGGTTGCGCTGTGGTCGAGATCGGAGATAACGGTCCGGGAATGTCGCCAGAGATCAAGTCCCACATCTTCGAACCCTTTTTCACAACCAAGGGAGTGGGAGAAGGAACGGGGCTCGGTCTCGACACCGTCCAGCGCATTGTGAAGAAGCACCGGGGCAATATTCAGGTCACTTCAAAACCTGGCGACACGCGCTTTCAAGTGTGGCTCCCGCTAGCGGAAGCTTCGGCGTAGGAGCGGTGCGCTCTGCACCTCAGACTGTCTGGCGGAGAGGGAGGGATTCGAACCCTCGGTACGGTTTCCCGTACTCCAGTTTTCAAGACTGGCGCCTTCAACCACTCGGCCACCTCTCCGGAACTACTACAGTTTTACTACAGTCCCCAATTTTATATGCCGCCATCTCGTTTCGTTTGGATACACCCGCATCTTGATGGCTTCGCGCGTTCTTAAGCGATCCATGGCTTTGGAAAAATCCTCCATCGGGATGCGGATGAGTGCTCCGGATGGTCTCGGATTCGAGATCACACCTAGGTTTTATAGATTCCGCGAGCATGCGTCTTCGGGCTCGTGGTTTTGTAGTCTTCAGACCTGCCCCGCGGAATACTTAGCGTCTGCCATTGTGCAGAACGCAGGTGTTTGGCGAGGAAGACGACTTGTCCAATGTGTTGCGCATAGTGGGCGAGCGCGCGGTTGAGCGCCTGCATGACCGTGTGCGGCTCCTGGCGGATGGTCACGATGCGTTGCACATCCTCGGGCTTGAGCGAGTCCAGCGCGGAAAACACATGCGACCAAGCCAGCTCCCACTGGCGCATCACTTCTTCGCGCGTCGTTTTCGCCGAAACTTCAAATTCCTGATCGCGAAACCGATCCGGCTTCTCGCCATCGCTGCCGAGGAAGTCGGTGAAGCGTGAACGCGCGTTGCCGGCGATGTGCTTGACCAAGGCAGCGACGGAATTCGATTCCGGATCGAGTGTAGCTAAGAAATCCCTGTCTTCAAGCTGAGCCATGGCAGCTTCGCCCATGCGCTTGTGGCCGCGGAACTGGCGCTTGATTTCTTCAAGGTAGTGAGATGCGAGGTCAGTCATGTAAATCCTATTTTAGAAGTTAGAGGTCAGATTGTAGAGGTAAGAACTTCAAGTCAGCAATTCTTCTCCTTCAGAAGGTTTTGACCTCTGCAATCGGACCTCTAACCTCCGACCTGCAATTGTACGTCGCAAGCGACGCGGAACCCATAGTCCGCGTACTTGAACTCCGGAGGAATGCTGGAGCGGGCCGCGCAGCGCGATATCTTGATGTGATGGCGCCACGAGCCGCCGCGGGAAGCGCGCCGGTCGCCCGTTTCAGGGCCGCGTGGATTGCGCTCGGGCGACGCCACATAGTAGGCGGGCGCGTACCAGTCGCTGCACCACTCGTGCACGTTGTCGCACATGTTGTAAAGGCCGTATGCGTTCGGTTCGGCGCGGCCAACGGGCTCGGGTCCCGTCTTCCAATGACCAGCGCAGCGCTCGGCGTAGCCGGGCAGCGACTGCGGAAGCGCATCGCCCCACGGAAATAGTGCGCCCTCGCGGCCTCCGCGAGCGGCGCGTTCCCACTCCGTCTCAGTAGGCAAGCGAAACTTTCCGCCGGTCGTTACTCCGCCGGCGCTGGCGCTGAGCCACTCACAGTAGCGGATTGCCTCGTACCACGACACTCCGACAACGGGCTGTTCGGGATGGTTGAACGCGGGGTCGCTCCAGAACGGCGGCGGCAGGGATAGCGACAGCGACGCCGTGTCGCGCAGGAAGCGCCCATACTCAGCGTTGCTGACTTGGCGGGCGGCGAGCAGAAATTCGTCAATCCAAACGCGATGCCCCGGCTTTTCGTTGTCCTGCCCGGTGTCGCAGCCCATAAGGAACCATCCCGAGGGAATACGGACGAGCGCGGGAACGTATTCTTCTCGGGACGGAGAGAGCAGTTGCGTTGGGTCCGTCGGGTCCATGGTGTCAAAGCGCCCGCAATGCGCGGACGACGTCTAAGATTTTATTCTCTTGAAACAGGCGGATGCCGGCGACCCCGGCCGCTCCAGTGGTCAGGCAGGATGCGGCGTTTTCCATCGTGACGCCGCCGAGCGCGAGGACGGGAATCTTCGCCCGGCATGCTTCATGCAAGGCGGCGAGGCCTGTCGGGTGCCTTCCGGGAGCATTGTTTTTTCCAAAGACTGGCGCAAAGACGGCGAAATCGGCGCCCTCGGACTCGGCGCGAATCACATCCTCGTTCGAATGGCAGGAGATGCCCACGAGAAAGTGGCCAGCGGCTAGTGGCCGCTGGACAGAAACCTGATCGGAAAGCTGCACAACCGCGCGCGCCTCCCGAGATGACACATCGTCCGCGCGCAGATGAACGCCATCGGCTCCCGCAGCCAGCGCAACGTCCGTGCGGGAGTTAACTAACAGCCGGGTCGACGATGAAGTCTCGCGCACGATCGCGACCACTTCCCGTGCCAGCAGCTCCAGTTCTCTCGTGCTCAAGTCTTTTTCGCGGAGTTGTATGTAGTCCACACAGGCGAGCGCGGCTTCGGCGACTTTGGCGAGCAGGTGGCGGCGGCGGGCGCGTTCGTCGCCACGAAACTGACTTCGGTCGGTGATGTAGTAGAGCAAACAGCGGTCCGCCATCACCTCTCAGCGTACTACGAGAGCGCGCCCGCTTCCCGTCGGCATTAGCGGGTGGCAAGGGAAGCGCCGTGGGTTCAGTTTTTGCCAGCGTGGAGCAAAATAGAGCGCTCCGAGGTATGACCAAGGCGAGTGCGAGGCAGAGTGATGACAATGATGAGGCTGACGATGCTTAGGACGGCAACGACAAAAATGCTGCCTTCGGGGCCGGTGGTTCCGCCGCTGAGGATCGGCTTGCCTACAGGGTGGGTAGCGAGAAGATGATGCTGAACCATTATCCCGCTGTCGGCGACGCCATAAAGAAAAGATTGAGACCAGTCCCATGCGGCGTGGAAGCCGATCGCCCACCACAGAGCGCCGGTGCGCCAGAGGCTAAGGCAAAAGACCATGCCGACCAAGCCGGCGGAGAGCACTCCGATCGGAGATTCGCCTGGATTCTTGCTGTGGCCGAGGCCGAAGAGGAAGGACAAGATCACGGCGGAAGTCCAGAAGCCGAACGCTTCGCTGTTGCGCGTATTAGAGGCCCACCGGTAGAAACCAGCGAAACCGCGCGTCAGCGTGTACTGGAGGTAGCCGCGGTTGAGGTACTCCTCGAACAGGCCGGCCAGGAGGAAGCCGAGCAGCCACATTGCCCCGTAACGAAGAATGTCGCTGCCAAAGAGCAGGCGGCCGTCAAAGACGAGCACACCGGTCTTCCAGAGGGTCAGGACGAGAAGGGAAAGGCAGACGACTCCCCAGGCGAGTCCGGCGAAAAAGTGCGCAACCTTACGCCTGCCGCTAAAACCATAGACGGAGTAGGGACGGCGTTCGATCTTCGACATGATCCAGGTGACGAGAAGAATCGCGACGAAGGGGATGGACTCTCCGATGAGCCCTGCCTTGAGGGATATCTCCGACGTGGTCGTCGCTGCGCTTGGGTTATGGGGGTGGATCTTGTGCATGACGAATATCGCCGGGACAAAAAACACCGCCAGTAGGGCAATGAAGACGAGCAGGCTCCAACCGGCCCGGAGGCCGTCTTTGCCGATGAACGTCTCGCGCAAGGCCGAGGGCTGCGTGGGCGGGATTCGTTCGCCGGGCGGCAGCGTTGTGTCGTGATTCGTTGCCTCTGGGTTCAATAGGCCTCCTCGTACTGCTCCAAGAGTGTATACGGAGTCAGAGTGTTGAGACTTCAACTTGCAGCGGGACAAGGGTGTCCGCTTCTCCGCTTACTTGCCGAGGGTTCGCGGGCGAGGGCGCCGCGCCACACAACCTACGGTCGCGTCTTGGCGATTTCCGGGACGGCCGCCTCGCCGGTGCGCTTCGCTTGCTGCGGGGCGAGATGGTACTTGGTCAGTCCTTCTTTCAGGAACTCGAAACTTTCTTCCGGGGAATCGCACATCTTGAACAGTTCGAGGTCCGGCGGTGAGACCATCCCGGCATCGACCATGGCTTCGAAATTGACGATCTTTTTCCAGTAATCGCTGCCATAGATGACAACGACAATTTTCTTGGCCAGTTTCTCCGTCTGCGCCAGGGTGAGGATTTCAAAAAGTTCGTCGAGCGTGCCGAAGCCTCCGGGAAAGATCACCAACCCTTTTGCCAGGTACGCGAACCAGAACTTACGCATGAAAAAGTAATGGAACTCGAAGTTGAGCGAAGGCGAGACGTAGGGGTTCGGATTCTGCTCGAACGGCAGGTTGATATTAAGGCCGATGGTTTTTCCTCCCGCTTCGTGGGCGCCGAGATTCGCCGCTTCCATGATGCCCGGGCCTCCACCGGTGGTGACGACGAAGCGGTGGCGCTTGGCGGGAATATGGGTGGACCATTCGGTCAGCAGGCGGGCCAGCCGGCGCGCGTCCTCGTAGTAGCGGGCCATGTCAACCGCGGCCTCCGCGCGCTTCATATCCTGGGCTTGCCGCGCTTCGGAGAGCTGAGCGCCGTTGTCGCGGACTTCGGTCAGCCGGTTCGAGGCGTTGTCCTGGCTGTGGATGCGGGCGGAGCCGAAGAAGACGACCGTGTCCTGAATCTGTTCGCGGCGGAAGCGCGAGAGCGGCTCGCTATACTCGGACAACAGCCGCAGAATTCTGCCGTCGGGACTGTTGAGAAATGGTTCGTTTCGATACGCGAGCGGAGCAGGCTTGAGTCTTTGATCAGTCATAAATTGAACCACTGTGGCATTGAGACCGTACTGAGATTTGTAATTTGTGATTTGTAATTGGTAGTTTGAACCCGTCCGGTTCGCATGAGCGTCTTGGTTTTGAATTACAAATTACCAATTACCAATTACAAATTACAAATTTGCCCGCAGTTCTTCATTCCTCTTCCCGATATTGAATCGCCTCCCAAAATCCGATCCACACATTGAGCACGCCCAAGCCGGTCGCCACCCCGCGCACGAAGCCGCTGGCTACGACCTCGCGAAACGTGGGATAAGAGAACAGTAGAGGGTTGTCGGACCATTCGGGACGCCAGGGCAGAATTATGAGCATCACCCCAAGCGTCGCGCACAAGAATACGAACAGCAGCACTCCGATGCGGCGAAGCCACACGCGCGCGACCGAAGGCACGGGCCTGGAAACGGCGACTGGGGCCAGTGGAACTGACGCTTCGGCCGGAGATCTGAGTTCCCCGACACTGGTGGAGTCGCTGGCAAGGGGTAGCTTGGGATCGGAAATCATTGCACGCGTCGTTGTGGATAAGGCCGTGGGGCGGGCCCGGGATCGGGTCGCATCCCCAGCGCAAGTTTCGAACCCACTTCG
>JBEKWX010000079.1:0-11578 GCA_049512675.1 Terriglobales bacterium
GAAATCAAGCAGGTCATGAGCGATGCCGACCGCGCCCGCCAGTACGGCACGCGCACCATCGTCTTCGTCGACGAAATTCACCGCTTCAACAAAGCGCAGCAGGATGCCTTCCTCCCGCACGTCGAGAAAGGCAGCATCCGCCTGATCGGCGCCACCACTGAAAATCCGTCCTTCGAAATCAACTCCGCGCTGCTCTCGCGCTGCCGCGTTTATGTGCTGAACCCGTTGACTGAAGATCAGATCGTTGTTCTTCTGCGCCGCGCACTCGACGACACCGAGCGCGGTCTGGGTCAGTTGCATCTCGAAGCCTCCGACGAAGCTTTTCGCAAGATCGCCGCCTACTCAAGCGGCGACGCCCGCAGCGCCTACAACGTCCTCGAAGTTGCCGCTTCGCTCGCGCAGCAGGCCGGAATCAAGGCTCTTTCCGAAGCAATCATTCAGGAAGCCGTCCAGAAGCGGATTCTGCTCTACGACAAAGGCGGCGAGGAGCATTACAACATCATCTCCGCGCTGCACAAATCGGTTCGCAACAGCGATCCCGACGCCGCCCTCTACTGGCTGGCTCGTATGCTCGAAGCGGGAGAAGATCCGCTCTACATCGCCCGCCGCGTCGTCCGCATGGCGGTCGAGGACGTCGGCCTCGCCGAACCGAACGCGCTCGCGTTGTGTATGGCTGCTCGTGACGCCGTCGATTTCATCGGCATGCCCGAAGGCAACCTCGCGTTGGCGCAAGCAGTCGTCTATCTTTCAATAGCGCCAAAATCGAACGCGCTTTACACCGCGTACAGCGCGGTTCAGCAGGACGTGGAGCAAACTGCCGCCGAGCCCGTCCCTCTGCACCTGCGCAACGCACCCACCGCCCTGATGAAGGGCCTCGGCTACGGGAAGGGCTATCAATACGCCCACGACGCCGAAGACAAGGTCGCCGACATGCAATGTCTGCCCGACAGCCTGCGCAATCGCGTGTACTATCGCCCAACGAATGAGGGGGTCGAGAAGCGCATTCGCGAACGCCTGGAAGAGATCAAACGGCTTCGCTCAGGTTTGGGATGACCTCGGGATGACAAAAGTCTGGCGAATTGAGAGTTGAAGAGCGGAATCTCACTTGTTCGCCACGGGCTCCATCTCGATTAGCTAGTTTATAATCATAGATTCTCGCACCCAGCGTGAAGTAATCTGACGGAGTCATCCAAATATGATTCGACAGCTTCAAAATGCGGGGCCAACCCTGAAGATCATTCTGGGCGCATTGCTCGTCATTATCTGTGCCTCGATGGCGATCACGCTCATTCCCGGTGGCATCGGCTCCAGTTTCGGCATTGGCGCGCCTCCGGCGGGCGTTCTGGCCACCATTGGCGATCAGCAAGTGACCGTGAACGAGGTGCAGCGTGAAGCCAGAGCCATGATCCGGCAGCAGTTTCCTCGCGGTGGAGCGCAGGCCAGCTCGTTGCTGCCCTTTTTTACGGGTCAGGCCGCCGAGCAACTTATCAATGAGAAGACCTTGATTGCCGAGGCGCACCGCATGGGCTTGCGCGCCAGCGATGACGAACTGCGCGATGAGCTCCAGCACGGGCAGCTTGGCACCATGCTCTTTCCCGACGGCAAGTTCGTTGGGCAGGAAGAGTACGAGAATTTCGCCCAGCGCTTCGACATGACGGTCCCGCAGTTGGAAGCGCGGATAAAGGAAGATATTCTTGTCCGCAAGTTGCGCGCCCTGGTTTCGAGCAGTGCCTTCGTGAGTGACGCGGAAGTTCGCGACGAATTTAACCAACGCAACACCAAGGTGAAATTCGAGTATGCCGTGATCACCCAGGCCGACATCCTGAAGGGATTGCACCCCACCGATGAGGAACTGAAGGCTCATTACGAGCGCAACAAGGCGAAATACAACAACTCGATCCCGGAGAAGCGGCAGATTAAGTACGTGGTCATCGATAGCGCAAAGATTGCGGCGGCAACCACTGTCACCGACCAGGATCTGCAGGCTTACTACGATCAACACCGCGACGAGTACCGCGTGCCCGAACAAGTGAAGGTCAGCCACATTCTCATCAAGACTCCGCTCCCTGCGCCCGGCGCCAAGGAGGACGAGAAAGCCGTCGCCGATGCGCGCGCTAAAGCTGAAGACATATTGAAACAGCTAAAGGCGGGCGGAGACTTTGCCAAACTCGCGAAAAAATACTCGGACGATCCCGGCAGCGCCAAGAGCGGCGGCGAACTCGGCTGGATCGGTCGCGGCCGCACTGTCCCTGAATTCGAGAAAGCCGCCTTTTCACTCGGCAAAGGTCAGACTAGCGATCTGGTGAAGAGCAGTTACGGTTTTCATATCATCCACGTCGAAGACAAGCAGCAAGCTCATCTCAAGACCCTCGCCGAGGTGAAGAGCGAGATCGAAGAGAAAGTGAAGCAGCAGAAGACGGCGCGCGCCACCGAAGCGGCAGCGAACGCTCTGCTCAGCCAGGCGCGTACTGCCGGATTCGACGCGGCTGCCGCCGCCAAGGGGCAGGCTGCAGTCACCACTGATTTCTTCAGCCGAACCGACAGCTTGCCCGGACTGGCAGCGAATCCGCAGTTTATGGATGCCGTCTTCAATGAAGCCGAGAAAGCTCCGCCCGATGTCGTGCAAGTCCCGCAAGGCTACGTGGTTTTCCAACTGCTCGCCGTAAGGCCTCCGGCTACACCAACTTTCGAAGAGATTCGTTCGCGGGTCGAGAGCGAGTTCAAGAACGAGCGTGCCGGCTTTCTGCTGCAACAGAAGACGCAGGAACTCTCCGACCGTGCCAAGGCTGAGCACGATTTGACAAAAGCTGCCAAAGACCTGGGTGCGGCGGTGAAGACGAGCGATCTGGTTGCGCCCGATGGGCAGGTGCCCGACATCGGCTCCATGGCTAATGCGAGTGCGATCTTTTCTCTGACGCCGGGCCAGATTAGCGGGCCGATCAATGCCGGCAGCAATGGCGTGGTCGCTCAACTTCTGGAAAAACAGGCGCCTACGGATCAGGAATTCGCCGAGAAGAAGGCCGGGATCCGCCAGTCGCTCCTCGAAGGCAAGCAGAACGATTTGTTCGGCCTGTTCGTTTCGAACCTGCGCAAGGACATGGAAAAGTCCAAACGGCTTAAGGTCAACCAGGAAGAGATGAAAAACCTGACCCGCCAAGGTGGACAGGAAGGTTCGTAGCGAAATGCAGTTCTCAGTTCCCAGTTCTCAGTTCTCAGTCGATGCTGCGATCTGGCAACCTCCCACTGAGAACTGAGAACTGACAACTGAGAACTGATTTTGAATGTCATTCCCGCGCGCCAGCGGAATTCTGCTTCATCTCACCTCGCTGCCTTCGTGCGGCGGGATCGGCGACTTTGGTCCGTCTGCATATGCGTTCGCGGATTTTCTCGCCTCCGCGCGGCACGGTCTGTGGCAGGTATTGCCTCTCGGCCCGCTCGGTCGCGGAAACTCGCCCTATTCCTCCACTTCGGCCTTTGCCGGGAATCCTTTGCTGATCAGCCTGGAGCGGCTCGCCGATCGCGGCTGGATTGATCGTGCCCGGATCGACGCTCTAGCCGTCGGCGTCGAGCCCGTGAATTACCCGTCGGTTTTCCACCAGAAGCTGCCCCTGCTGTTTGAAGCGGCGCACAATTTCGTGCGTTCGGCCGCACCAAACGCGCGCTCGCGTTACGAGGGCTTCTGCAGGCAAAACCAGTGGTGGCTCGATGACTTCGTTCTCTTCGATGGCTTGCGCGCGCGTTTCAAGTTGGAAAGTTGGAATCGCTGGCCCCGTGAACTGACTCATCGCGATCCGGTGGCGATCGAGAAGGCGCAAAAGGAAATGCTGGACGATCTCGATGTCCGCCGCGCCGTGCAGTTCTTCTTCTTCGAACAGTGGCAGGCGCTGCGAGCCTACTGCGCGCAACGTTCGATTCGCGTCGTGGGCGATATTGCGATCTTTGTGAATTTCGACAGTGCTGATGTCTGGACCCATCCCGACCTGTTTCGCCTGAACTCCGAGCTCGATCCCGAGGTTGTCGCCGGCGTGCCCCCGGATTTTTTCAGCAAAGACGGCCAGCGGTGGGGAAATCCTCTTTATCGCTGGGACGTGATGCAGGCGCGGGGATATTCCTGGTGGATCGACCGGATGCGCTGGGTCACGCACAATTTTGACTACATACGCCTCGACCATTTCCGCGGGTTTTCGCAGTTCTGGGAGATTCCAGCGAGCGAACCGACCGCGATTCATGGCCGCTGGGTCGATGGTCCGAAAGACGATTTATTTGTGAAGCTGCGCGAGGCTCTGGGCGGTCTGCCATTTTTCGCCGAGGATCTTGGCTACATCACTCCCGACGTTAATGCTCTCCGCGAGCGGCTGAAGATTCCCGGTATGGCCGTGCTGCAATTCGGCTTTGGCGATGTCGGCGCGCACACTCATCTGCCGCATACTTTCACGACCGAGAAGGTCGTTTACACTGGCACGCACGACAACGATACATTGCTGGGTTGGTGGGAATCCGGCGCCACGGCATACGAACGCCAGCAAGTGGGAGCTTATCTCGGCCGATGCGAAGACGGCATCAACTGGGCGATGATTCGCGCCGCCTCCAATTCTGTTGCCAGCCTCTGCGTGGTGCCGATGCAGGATGCGCTGGGATTGGGAAGCGATGCGCGCATGAATGTGCCGAGCCGTGAACTGGGGAACTGGCGCTGGCGTTTTGCCGCTGACTCGTTGCGCCCGGAGCTGGCAGAAAAACTTGCCAGGCTCGCCGAAATCTCCGACCGGCTTCCGCAGCCGTTAGCGGCGGCGGCCAGCGAAGAATGGGCGGCCTGAGTAGTGTATTCTCGCTTGCGAAGTAACAAGCGCCTTGGTCTCAGGTTTTCCTGAGACCCCAGACCTTGTACCTGAGACCTTGTTTCTTTGTGGAGTACGACGCCGTGACCGAGCCCGTCGAGCCCATCATTCGTGCCCAGGCTGTCGAAAAGTTCTACGAGCAGCCGGATGGGAATCGCATTGAAGTGATTGCGCCCGTCGATCTAGACGTGGAGCCGGGCAAAATTATTACCCTGCTCGGTCCCTCCGGCTGCGGCAAGTCCACGCTGCTGCGGATTCTGACCGGACTCAGCAAGCCTTCGTCGGGTGCGGTCCTGTGGCATGGGCAACCCATCTCTTCGCAGAACGCGGGCGTGGCCATCGTCTTCCAGAGCTTTGCTTTGTTTCCCTGGCTAACCGTGCTTGACAACGTCGAAGCTCCGCTCGAAGCTCGCGGAGTTCCGGTCATGGAGCGCCATAAGCGTGCCTTGCGCATTCTCGATACCGTTGGCCTCGATGGCTTCGAAAGCGCCTACCCGAAGGAGCTTTCGGGCGGCATGAAGCAGCGCGTCGGTTTCGCGCGCGCGTTGGTGGTGGAACCCGAAGTCCTGTTCATGGATGAGCCTTTTTCCGCACTCGACGTGCTCACGGCGGAAAACCTGCGCAACGAATTGCTCGAGCTGTGGCTTAGCAAGAAAATGCCAACCAGCGCGATTTTCATCGTCACCCACAATATCGAAGAAGCGGTGCTGCTGGCGGATCGCGTCATCGTGCTGGCAAGAAATCCGGCGTGGGTGCGCGCCGATTTTCCCATCGAACTCGCTCACCCCCGCGATCGCAAATCGCCGCGCTTTGTCGAACTGGTGGACTACATCTACAAAATTATGACGCAGCCCCAACTCGCAGTGGCCGTGCCCGACGCTGCCGCAGCCGCGCAAAAACCCGCTCGCCAGAAATATCAGATGATTCCGCATGCGCGCGTCGGCGGCATCGCCGGCCTGCTCGAACTGCTGCAGGACCGCGGCGGAAAGGAATATCTTCATCGTCTTGCCGAAGTCCTCATCATGGATGCCGAAGACCTGCTCCCGATCATCGAGGCTTCGGTTCTGCTCGGCTTCGCCACATTGAAAGAAGGCGATGTCCAAATCACCGCCGAGGGCGCTCGTTTCGCCGACGCCGACATCCTCACCCGCAAAATTCTTTTCCGCCAGGCTGCGCTTAACCACATCGTGATCCTCCAGCAGATTGACAGCATCCTGCACGCCAAGGCGGATCACTCCATTCCCGAGGAATTTTTCTACGACATTCTCGACGAGCACTTCAGCCAGGATGAAGTGGAGCGCCAATTCGATACCGCCATGAACTGGGGCCGCTACGCTGAGATTTTCGACTTCGATCGCGAATCGCACCGGCTCGTCCTTGCCGAGCCCGTCGGCGAGCCGCATCCGCCAACCACCACACCGGTGCAGTTGTGAAGCGTCCGCAAGGAATCGCTTTCCGGCCACTGGTTCGCATCTGGTCGGTGTTGCCGCGTGTGAGCGTGGCGGGCCTGCCCGATCTCATCATGTTTTCCGGCGGGCTGGCGCTTTTCTACGGCGTCATTCAAGTCGGGCGCAACTGGCTTGGCCCCTTCCATCCTCAGATTGAGATCAGCCGCAGCCTCGGTGCGCTCCCCGTCTATGCCGGATACTCGCTGCTGCGCATCGCACTGGCTTATGTGCTGAGCCTGCTCTTCGCCGTCACCTACGGATACATCGCTGCCTACCGACCGCGCGCCGAACGTTTCATGATTCCGCTGCTCGACGTTTTGCAATCCATTCCGGTGTTGAGCTTCCTTCCGGGTGTGATGCTGGCCATGGCTGCGCTTTTTCCCGGGCGCCAACTGGGCGTCGAGATGGGCGCGGTCCTGCTTATTTTTACCGGACAGGTCTGGAACATTGCCTTCAGCTTTTATGCATCTCTGAAAAGCATTCCGCGCGAGATGCGTGAGGCGGCTGCGATCTACCGCTTCAACTGGTGGCAGCGCTTCCTTCAGATTGAACTGCCCTTCTCCACCATCGGACTGGTGTGGAATTCCATGATGTCAGTCGCCGGAGCCTGGTTCTTCCTGATGGCCTGCGAGCAATTTGGCGACTTCCGCCTGCCCGGCCTCGGCTCGTATCTCCAGGCCGCTGCCGATGACGGCGACACAGGCTCAATTCTGCTTGGCATTCTCACCATGGTCGCCGTGATTGTGCTGATCGACCAGTTCATGTGGCGTCCCGTAATCGCCTGGGCTGAAAAATTCAAAATGGAGCAAGTTGAGAGCGCGAGCGCCCCAACTTCCTGGGTGCTCGATTTTCTCAAGCGTTCCCGTGGTGTCGCGCTCTTTCGCAAGCGGGCAGTTCGTCCGCTCCGCGGACTGATGATTCACTACTTTGGCCGTCACGAGGTTCGCGCCGAATCCGAAGGCGAGAACCAAGCGGCGTTGTGGCTCTGGCGAGTCGTGGGAACTGCCGTCCTCGGTGCGATCGGCTACGCCGTGGTGCGTGTCGTCATGATCTTGACCGACCTGCACGGCTCCGATTTCCGCCAGATTGGCATCGGCCTTTTTGCCACCTGGCTGCGCGTGAATGTCACGCTTGTGCTGGGCGCCCTCTGGACGATCCCGGCCGGGGTCGCCATCGGATTCAACCCCCGCCTGGCGCGTATCGCTCAACCGCTCGCGCAGATTGCCGCTTCGGTTCCGGCCACGGCGGTGTTTCCGGTTGTGCTGTTGGTTCTCATTCGCCTGGGCGGAGGCCTGGGATTCGGCTCGATCGTTCTGCTGCTGCTCGGTACGCAGTGGTACATTCTGTTCAACGTGATCGCCGGCGCCATGGCCATTCCCACCGATTTGAAAGAAGCGGCCAGCGTTTTCGGCATCCGCGGCTGGGAGCGTTGGCGCAAACTGATCCTGCCCGGAATCTTTCCATTTCTTGTTACCGGGATGATCACGGCTTCGGGCGGCGCGTGGAACGTCAGCATCGTCGCCGAATATGCCCATCTCAAAGGCCAGGTTTATTCGACCGTGGGCATCGGAGCCATGATTTCCGCGGCCACCGATGCCAAGAATTTCAATCTTCTGCTCGCCAGCACGATTGCTTTGGCCGCGGTGGTGGTTACTACCAACCGCTTGGTCTGGCGGCGTCTCTATCGTCTCGCCGAGACGCGCTTCAAACTTGAAGGCTGAGTGGCCCACTCGAATTGACCAAAGACCGCCTTTGCTAAATCCGCCCGCCTGTTGAACAATGAATAGTTGCCCTGGCCCGGCCGATTACGCTGGCGTGCCAGAGTCAACGCAAGGAGCCCTCATGCCTGCAACCGGAGAACTTATCCGCCTGATGAATTACATCGACGACATCGCCACCACCCTGCGCCGCATCAGCGCCAGCATCCCTGCTATGACCAAGGAGGAGTGCGCCCGCCTGGGCGAATACATCCGCAAGTCCGAACCCAGCTATGAGAGCGTACTTCAGCACCTCGAGCAGGCGGGCAAGTAGTGGCTGAAGTCCGCACGATTGCCGTGATCGGCGCCGGCATTATGGGGCGGGGCATCGCGCATGCTGCCGCTCTCGGCGGCTATCGTACCATTCTCGAAGATCTTTTTCCGAACGCCCTGCGCAAGGCTGAGGCGGAAATCCGCGCCAGCCTCGACCAAGCCGTCGAACTTGGCCAGATCAATTCCAGCGATGCCGCCGCCGCTATTTCGCGGATCGAGTATGCCGGTTCGGTCGATGAAGCCGCGCGCGAGGCCGATCTCGTCATCGAAGCGGTTCCCGACGAAATGGAATCGAAGCTCGAAATCTTCATCATGCTCGATAAGTTCTGCCGTCCCGCCACGATTCTGGCCGCGAATACTTGCCCGCTCAGCGTGACGGAGATCGCAAGCGCTACCTATCGCGCCAAGCAGTGTGCCGGCATGCGCTTTGTCAATCCCGTGCACACGATGAAAGTCCTCGAAATAGTGCGCGCGCTCGAAACCGATGACGACACGCTGGCGGCCGTTGTCGAAGTCGGCAAGCGCATGGGCAAGGAAGTTGTAGTGACCAAAGAGGCGGGCGGAGTTATTGCCAGCCGCATCAACCTTTGAGGATGGGGAATCACACGGCGGCTCCTCGAGACCCAAAAACCGGTGGTTTGTCCCACTTTCCTTGCTGTTAACTCCGAAGGTATTAACCCGGGTTTACCACTACCCCCTCCCCCCTTTCTACTGGAATCATAGGGTTAGGAGGTACCGAGCCGCCAAAATCTAGAGCCTAAAAGACTTATTTTCAAAATATTCCGGAATAAGGACTTAGCTCGATTTTGCGCTCTACCCTTGCTCCGCTCAGATCTTGGCAGTGACCTGGCTCCCACTTTCGCCTCAGCCAACGCTTGTCGAAGAGCGTTGAAAATCGTCCTTTTTGGCAGGTTCGAGGACCCGTCTCGGAAGACGGGCGCACTCTTACCCAGCCCGATCAGGTCTATATTGTCGAGCACTCTCGAATGAAGGTCTGTGATGCGTGGCCCGGCCGTTTGTGATGAAAAAGGGCAGGCGTCAAATTGCGGGAGCGAAACGAGGCTTTCGGTGCTGTTCTCAGCATGAGGAATTGAGAATAGGATCCGCATTGACTGGGTTGTGAGTGCTAACGTGCTAACAACAGTTATGCTGGACATGGAGACGACACACATGGATAACGACGACCCTGATGATCCGGTAGCAATGTACATCCTTGAAGCCAGCAAAGTTGAGCCTCTGACCAAGGTGGAAGAGGCGAAGCTCTTTCGAGAGATGGGTCAATGGGGCAAATGGGACGAACGAGGGGAAAATGCTGCGAGGAGGTTAGTTGAAAGTCAGCTCATGTTGGTCGTGAGCCTCGCACAAAAACACTCAACGGTTGGTGTTCCCATGCTGGAGGTAGTGCAAGAGGGCAATATCGGTCTGATGAACGCCGTGAGAAGCTTCGCCGAAAGGCCCGTTGGAGATTTTAGTGCCCATACAGCCGCTTGCATCGAGGACGCAATCAAGAGGTATTTAGGCGAATCGAAATAGCACAGTCTGTGGAGGCAGCTTAGGATAGCTGTCGTAACATCGCGGTTACACTCATTGGCCGCGGAGGGTGCAACAACAGCCGGGCGCCCCACTCATTCGCGTTCTTTGCAAATGTGTGGGGCGCTGCGAATGAGGGGGGAGGCTCACGTCCTTCCCGTCACCCCAACGTCGCGCGCCAAGTCTACTCGGCCGTTTTGGAGCCGACAGGGTTATCTCATCAGGCCACCATAATCCTCGGATTCGTCGGTATCATTCGCGGAATGCTTCCCGCCATCAAGGCCTCGCGGCTGGATCCTAATTGAAGCCTTGCGAAACGAATAGCAGCAGCGTCCCACTCCTCCGGATGAGTACAATGATTCCCGTGCCAGACTCCAACTCCCTGCAGAAGGTTCTCGATCACTTGCAGCTCTACGATCATCCGCTGCTTTCCTTTTCCGCGCGCGAGAACAACGGCGTCATCGAAGTGCTGATCGATCTGAAGAACTCGTCCGTCCCGGTTCACACCTACGTGCTTCCGATTCATCCCCGCGACCTCGATCATCCCCAGTTCGCCTGGCACTTGCAGCACCAGCTCTATGACGGCCTGCACGACTATTTCATCGAAATGTTTATCCGCACCCCGCAGGATCGCGCCGTCCCACGCAGCCGGATGCCTGGCGGAGAGGGAAGCCAGGGAAGCTAACGCCTTGTCCCTCCGCGAACAAATCGAGCAGGAGATTCGTCAGCGCGGGCCCATCCCGTTTTCGCGCTACATGCAGATTTGCCTCTACGATCCTTCCCACGGTTACTATTCCGCCAACGCCGAACAATTCGGCAAAGCCGGAGACTTCTATACCTCGAGCGACATTCACGCTGTTTTCGGACGTCTGCTGGCGCGGCAGTTTGACGAGATATGGCAAGCGCTCGACCGCCCTCCTGAAATCGAAATTCTCGAACTGGGCCCCGGCCGCGGCCTGTTTGCCCGCGATGTGCTCGACTGGTCCGCCAAGAAGTTCTCTGACTTTTTTGCCGCCCTCACTTACACGTTGCAGGAATCGTCGCCCGCGCTGCACGCGAAACTGCAAACTACACTTGCGAACCACCTTGCGAGGGGCAAAGCGGCGATCTCCGCGGAATCAGCAGCGGAGGACATTCGTCGCAGCCTCCCGTCCGAGGCGCCGCTGATCGTCTTCGCCAACGAATTCTTTGACGCTTTACCGGTTGAGATTCTCGGCACGCACGGCAAACTTCACATCGCGCTGGAGAACAATCGCCTGTGCGAAACCTGGCTCCCGCCGCTTGGCGAAGAACTGGAATTCCTCGACCGCTACGGCGTCCATCCTGAAGGCGGCGAGCGCATCGAAGTGCCCATCCTTGCGCAGAATTGGATGCGGCAAATCGCGAGCTCCGTCGCACGCGGCCAGCTGCTCATCATTGTTATTGACTACGGTTACACGCGCAACGAACAGCTTTCGGGTCGCTTCCGCGGCACGCTCATGGCTTATCGGCATCACTCTGCCGGCCCCGACCCTTACCAGGCTCCCGGCGAGCAAGACCTCACTGCCCACGTGAATTTCACTGCGCTCGCCGCTCGGTGCGAGCAAGCCGGTATGCGCTGCGCAAAGCTGCTCACGCAATCGCAATTCCTGATGGGCATTGGGGAGAAAAATCAGTTTGCCGACGCCTTCGAAGATTGCCGCGTCCCGCAAGAAAGAGCGAAAGTGGCCCTCCAGCTAAAACATCTGGTCACGCC
>JBEKWX010000080.1:0-11469 GCA_049512675.1 Terriglobales bacterium
GAGACGTCGAACCATCCTTCTTTGTCCTTGCGTTCGGCGACCATGCGGCCACAATCGCTGATCAAGCCGTCGACTAGAGTGACGTGCGCGCCGTAGTAATCGCATTCCATGCGATTCGCCATGGGCACATCTTTCGGCATAAAAATATAGGCTTCGATGCCCGCCGCGGCCGCGTAGGCCGCCAGCGCGCCCCCGGCGTTTCCAGCCGAAGGCGCGGCCAGCTTCTTCAAACCATAATGTCGCGCCATGGTCACCGCAGCCGACATACCGCGAGCTTTGAATGATCCGGTTGGATTCAGTCCTTCGTCTTTGATGTAGACACTCGCAAACTCGCGGCTGGCGAGCATGGGCGTGAATCCCTCGCCGAGCGTGACGGGCTTTTCGTTTTTCGAAAGTTCGGGGAGAACCTCTGCGTAACGCCACATGCTGGCTACGCGCCCTGATAAATTCTCGGGACGAAACTTCCCTGTCAGGCTGGCAAGATCGTAACGGACGTAAAGCACTCCGCCGTCTTTGGGGCAGACATTCTGCGGTCGGTCGGCAGAGAGATGCTCTCCGCAACGGGTGCATTCGAGGTGGGCAATTCGCATCGAGGGAAGGATAGCATTTTGGCTGTTAGCTGTTACCTCTTGGCCCTCGGCCCTCACGCGGGCAATCTCTTAAGCATCTCACTGGCCCGCCGAAACCAAGGCCGCTCCCGCCGCCGCAGGTAACCGGGCATAGTCGGCTTCTTATCGAGCACCTTCTGCGCCCATTCGCGAGCTTCGGCGTTGCGACCCTCGGAAGCCAGCAGATCCGCGAAATTCAAGTAAACCTCTGACAACGTCGAGGTGATCGTTACTTGCCGGAAGAGCGCCTCGGCCTTTTCCTTTTGGCCGGTCTGCGCGTAAGCGTGGGCGAGCAATCCAGCGGCGCGCTGGAAATCGTAGTCAGGCTCTTTGCCGACGACGCGCTCAAGGTCGGGTAACGCGGCTGCGGCGTCGCCTAACTGGATGGCGCAAACTCCGCGCCGATAAAAAGGGTCCGGCGTATCGGCGCGGGCAGCGATGGCTTTGTCGAACGCTCCTCGCGCCAACTGGAGCTGGCCGTCATCCATGTAAAGGTCGCCGAGTTCTTCATAGTTTCCAGCTGACGGATTGTCGCGAATCGCAACTTCCAGTTCGCCAATGCGTCTGCGGCGCGGAAAGACTTTGAAGGACTGGCCGACCAGTCCAATGTCGGGCAGCGCCTCGACGAAAAGATAGATAATTGCGCCCAGCGGACCAAGAAACAGGATGATGAAAATCCAGTAGGTATCGGGCCGCCGCCGGATGAAGTGGACAATCGCCAGTCCCTGGAGGATGAAGCCCCACGGATATAGAAGGTAGCTCAGAAATCCCATGCTACTCCGCGGCGCGCAGGCGATTCTGCCAGTGCGACCAGAGGAACCAGACAATCCCGCCCAACAGCAAGACTCCGATGATCGCGTCGAACTTATGGAAGTACTTGCCGAGCGAGCGCCAGTTCTCACCGAGTTTCATGCCGAAGTAAGCCAGCACGAAACACCAGGGCCACGACCCGAGGAAAGTATAGATGTGGAATTTGCCGCGCGGCATGCGTGCGATTCCGGCGGGCAGCGCGATAAAGGTGCGGATCACGGGCAGCAGGCGCGCAATAAACACGGCCATGTCTCCCCAGCGCAGAAAGAAGCGGTCGGCCCAGTCGAGTTCACGGTGGCCCATCAGGATCCAGCGCCCGTAGCGCACGACCAGCGGGCGCCCGCCGTAGCAGCCGATCTCGTAGGCGACCAGCGAGCCCAGATTACAGCCGATCGCGCCGGCCGTTGCCGCCCAGACCAGCCTCATCGCGCCGGCATAAACAAGATAGCCCGCGAAAGGCATGATCAGTTCGGAAGGCAGCGGAATGCACGCGGACTCAATCGCCATGAGCAGCGCAATCCCAGCATAGCCGGTCGCCGCCACAATGGAATTAATGAAGACGAAAAGTAAGGTGAGGATTTTTTCGGTCATTTGGAATCGGGTGATCGGGCCATCGGGCCATCTAAAATCAAGTCCAAGGCACTCCCCGCAATTGATTTCAGATCACCCGACGACCCGATGGCCAGATCGCCCGATGCTGTTCAGAACGCCCCTTCCTGCGTGAAGCTGAAGCCGGGCAAGGTTACGCCCTCCGCCGACTTGGCGACCTTCACCTTCACGACGGGCGCATTGGGCGCGGTGACCTCGGCGGGCCGCAGCACCGCGTATTGCGTGAAAACTTCGCTGTACACCTTGGTGACAAGGTGATCCTGGCCGGTTGCATCCTGGCGCCAGACTTGACCGAGTTTGATGCTCTTCACTGCCACAATGTTTTGTCCTTAGTTCTCAGAGTACTCACGGGGCGACCGACCCGTCAATTGCAGCGGAGCTACTTTTTGCGGGACGGGGGGGTTGAGCACTATCCCCGGTTACAACAGCTAAGATGGTTACTTTCTCGTTCCCTTTGCGTCCTCGCCACTGAAGTGCTCCGTTACAAATGCAAACTCGCCTTTTTCGTTCTTCGAGAACTCGAACTGTAAATCCCACCCTTTAGAGAAGAATTTCGTTTCTGACTCGGCGAAGAGCGGAAACGTCGCTCCGAAATGGGCGATCAGGTGGGAACCATCAAGCGTAAAGGCAACGTTCCCATCCGAGAATTCGTAAGTCCCTACGTATCTCGCCAGTGTTTCCTTGGGCAAGGCGATTTCCTTCGGAGGCGGAGAGAAGGCCACCGTCTCTCCATGTACTGCTGCCGCAAGTGCCGTGTTGATCCTGCCAGTCACATAGCCATTCAGATTCGCCAGAACGATCACCGCCAGCCCATCGTCGGGATAGTAGGCCATTTCTGCGTTGAAACCGATGTTGTTCCCGTCATAGTCGATCACCAGCCGCTCGTTTACCCGATGGACGTACAAACCGCAGGCATAGTCATGTTTGAACGGCGCGGTCATTTTGCGCAGGGCCCCAGGCGTCAGGAGCTTGCCGCCGAATAGCCCCTCGATCCACCGAAGCATGTCGTCGGTTGTGGAATAGATCCCACCCGCTGACATGCCTCCACTGTTGTTGGGGCGCTCCGCATTCTCGACCCCGTCGGCACCGGGCCAATAGCCGGACGCGCGGTGCGGAACGATGGCCACGTTGGAATCTACTCCCGAATCGTTCATGCCCAGTGGCTTAAAAATATTTTCCCGAAGGAAGTCCGCGTAGGATTGTCCGCTGACCTTTTCCAGTAAATAACCGAGCAGCAAATAATTCGTGTTTTCGTAATCCCATTTTTCACCCGGCTGAAATCCCAGCGGCTTGTCGGCGTAGATCAGCCTGTTCGGCGGGGTTGGACCATACTCTATCGCGTGGTCTGAAAGGCCGGACGTCATGGTCAAGAGGTTATAAATTGTGATCTTGTCCCAGGCCGCCGGAGCATCAGGTAAATATTTCTTCACCGGGTCGCCCGTTTTCAGCTTTCTGCGTTCTTCAAGAAGCAAAATCGAGGCCGCAGTGAATTGTTTGGTCACCGAGGCGATCTGGAATCTCGTCGTGGACGAATTCGGGATGTTCCATTCCAGGTCCGCCCAGCCGTAGCCCTTGCTGAACAGCACCTTGCCTTTTTGTGCCACCAGGACGCTACCCATAAACATCTGGGCGTCAACATAGGGCTCAACAACCTGCTGCATGCGTTCGCTGGGCGCCTGCGCGCCGCACACGCCCGCCAAAGACGCAAAGGCAATCGTCAGCATTGCCGGTCGACAATTCCGTTTTGTCTTCATCGCCAGGACTTCTCAGTCCTCTGGGAAACATTGGCCTTTCCCTGGGCCACGGCCTATAAGATTCCGACAGCGGGAAAGATCAGAAATGCGCCGCTAGCCTTGAGCCGTCCGAGACGGCTGTTAGTATTTGTTTTGTCCGCCACGGAGGGGAGCGATTGTATCTGAATGGCAAGACGCTTGCCATTGGCAGTTGGCGTAACATCCCCATAACGCTCATTGCCTTTGTTACGATGAGCCACATTCAGGAGGAGATTGATGGCTCGCGGAAATGTGCCGCGTCAACCAAGTCGCAGCGGACGACAGGAAGGTGCGCGCCGGACGACGGCTACGCAATTGAAGGCTGCACACGCGAAGAACGCTCCCGCGCGTCCCAATGCCGGTCGAGCACCGGCTAAGCCCGGGAAGATCCCAAAGGCCGCGGCCCTGAGAAAGAAAGTTGCGTCGACGGCGGGATCCGCGGCACCCCGCGTCTCCACTTACGATCCCTTGGCCCCGGAGCGCGTGCGCCAGATCATCGCCGGTCTTGATCAACTCTATCCCGGAGTGACCTGTGCCCTCACCCACCGCAGCGCATGGGAATTGCTGGTGGCAACGATTCTTTCCGCGCAGTCTACCGATGTACGGGTGAACATGGTGACGCCGGGGCTGTTTGCGAAGTACCCGACCGTCCAGGATTTCGCGGCGCTCGAGCCCGAACAGTTACAGCCGGACATCTACTCGACCGGCTTCTTCCGCAACAAGTCGAAGTCGGTGGTGGGCGCAGCGCGGAAGATCGTCGCGGACTTTGGCGGCAACGTGCCGCAGACGATGGAGGAGTTGCTGACCCTTCCCGGAGTGGCTCGCAAGACAGCGAACGTCGTGCTCGGAACGTGGTTCAAGAAAAATGAAGGAGTCGTCGTGGATACGCACGTGACGCGGATTTCACGCCGTCTGGAACTGACCAAGCAGGAAGACGCAAAGAAGATTGAAGAAGACCTGATGCGAATTATTCCTCGCGAACGGTGGACAGATTTTTCTCACGAAGTCATCTGGCACGGGCGGAAACTCTGCGTGGCGCGGGGTCCGAAGTGCGCCGATTGCGCGCTGGAGACGCTGTGTCACGCGGCGGACAAAACCTGGTCCACGGTGGAGATTCATCCGGAGGCGCAGCCTTAGGAGCTATTACAGAGTGCGGTTTCTCAAGATTTCCGAAAGCCTCAGGCTTCGTATTCAGGGCATCGCTTTAGCGATGCCGCCAATTCTCCGAATGGGAATGCCCCTTTAGGGGCGGGCATCGCAAACCCTTAGCTGCCGGTGTAGAACATTTCAACTACCGTGCAATCGTCGTTGAGCGGCGTGCCTCCGCAAAAATCGGCGACGGCGGTGAACACGTCCTCCATCGAAGTGCTCTTCCCCGACACACTTTCGAGACGTTCGCTGTCAAACATATCTCCGCGGGCATTCTCGGCTTCGGTGACGCCGTCGGTCACCAGGATCAGTCGATCCCCCGGCCTCATCTGGCAGCGGTCGCTTGAGTAAGTCGCATCGGCCAGCAGCCCTACGGGCAGGTTGCCGTGGGATGGCCGGAGCACCTCGTTGCCACAGATCCACACCGGTGGAACGTGTCCGCAGTTGACGTATTCAAGATCGCCGTCGCTGCGCAGGCGAGTAATGATCATAGTCGCGTACTTCTCCCCGATGTGCTTGTAGGTGAAGAAGTGATTGATCGCCGTGACAATTTCCGTGAGGGGCATGCCCGAAATGAGCTGCGAGTAGACCATGCCCTGGAGAATGGAAGCCAGCAGCGCGGCCGAGACTCCTTTGCCGCTGACGTCGGCGAGAACGACGGCCAGGCCTTGGGGCGTGCTCACGGCTTCGAAAAAATCGCCTCCGATTTCCTTACAAGAGATGTTGCGTCCGTGCACCCGCGCAAAAGCAACTTCGGGCAGGGTCACCGCCAACAGACGCTGCTGAATGGAGGCTGCGATCCCCAGTTCCTGCTGGTAACGGCGCCCGGCTTCTTCGGCCTGCACCAGGCGCGCGTTTTCGACGAGCTGGGCAGCTTCAGTCGCGATCGCGCGCAAAATATCGTGGCCGACGCTGGTGATGTCGCGCGAGGCAAAGCGCGAATCGACGTAAAGCGCCCCCATCACTTCCCCGCCGGCCGGCTGCTCGGCACGGGTGGTTTGCACGAGCGGCTTGCGCAACGGCATGCAGATCACGGTGCGCAGGTCGAAGGCGACGATGCTTTTCCGCTCCTTCGCGTCGAGCATCTGACTGGTGTCGGTGACCAGGTATTCGGAGTTCGAGGTCAAGGCACCCTCCAGAACCGACCGTGAAATTGTCGTGTCGTCGAGCAGCGCCTCTCCTTTCGAATTGCGCCCGGCAGCCAGCGTCAGGGCTCCGCCGGGTTCGCGCAGGAAGATGTAGCCGCGCTCGGCGCGCGTCAGTTTCAGCGTGGCATCAAGCAGCGTAACCAGGATTTCATCGAGCACGCCGATGGTGTTCAGCTTGCGCGCCGCTTCCATGAACAGCGTGAGTTTCTCGAGGTCGCTGGCTTCTGGCGCAATCTGGATGCCCGAGATCTGGCTGAGAAACTCCCGCGCCGTGTTGGAGGTCGTGTGCAGCGGGTGGAAGATCAGATAGGCAATGTCGCGCGCGCCAAATTCCAGCCGGTCGTTGCGCTGCAGTTTATGACGGTCAACCTTCTCGCCATTGACGAAGGTGCCGTGTTTGCTGCCCAGGTCGACGACAAAGAACTCGCCGTCTTCTGCCACGATCTGAGCATGCTCGCGGGACACGCGCGGGTCGGCGATCACCAGGTCGCGATCCACCTTGCGCCCCACGGTGTAGGGGGTGTGATTCAGCGACAACGTCTGCTGATCACTCCCCTGTACGAAGATCGCGATGGGGAAGACAGTAGAGATGCCCGAATGCGACGTGGTCGACATTTATGCTGGACTCTCCTGCGGCCATCATGCCGGCAAACTGGTCCCGCAAGCATTCTACGACGAGCCCGGCCCCGGCGGCGCAGCAAAAGTCCTTTGATAATAATGGACCAGCATCAGCGCAGCCACCGCCGCGGGCATCTGTGGCACCGTCCAAAGAGGGACTGACCAGGCTCGCTCGACAGTTTCGCGCGGCAAAACAAAGGAAAGCGCTCCGAGCGTTGTGGTCGAGAGCCAAGGCCACGCCAATAATACCGTAACAATGATCAGGAGGGCACGGCTGATGAAGTTCCCTTCCCAGATCGTTCTTCGGTCGCGGGCGAAAAGGAGGATGGCGGGAAGCAGAAACACCTGGTTGTAGAGCGAGAAAGTGGGCACCGTGAGTACGGTCAGCGCCATCACAAGACAGGTGGACGACTGGAATGCGCCGGTATTTTCCGGCTGTTTGCGCCGCTTCCAGCAAACCACCGCGGTGGTTCCTGCAAAGAACACTTCAAGGAGTCTGCCCCACGGGTAGGGGAGGACGGACTCCAGAATTGGGACCGCTTGTGTATAGCGCAGGTAGGCGCCAGCCGCGTGCCAGAAGCGCCCGATCCAGTGCGGCAGAAACCACTCCGAAGCGGCGCACAACACAAACGTGACCGTCAGAAATGAAGCAGCCCACCGGTATCGGTGCTTCAGGTCGCCGATGGTCCAAATACCGAGCCACAGCACCAGCGGCAACACAAGCTGCGGCTTGATGGTCGCCAAGCCCAGAAGAATACCGGCGGGAATCAGGCGTCCTGTGGCCAGCAGCGCCATCGACGCGGCGCACAGGGCGGCAACGAACAGACTGAGTTGTTGAAGTTTCAATCCCTGCAGAACAGCCATGCTGCCCAGGGTCAAGGCCAGCATGGCAGCCTGAACTGAGGGAGCGACCGTCCAACCCAACACCCGAAGCCAAAGAGGAACGCTGGCTAAAGTCATGCCGACCAGAATCCAGAAGAATGCTCTTTGGACGACGCCAAAGCCAAGATGAAGCGCAGGCGCCAAATAAAAAACGACGTATACAGGATAAGCGAAAGCTTGCTGGTCTTTTGGGTCTGCGGGACGGGAGGGATCGAGGGGACGGCCGTAGTATCCAGCTTGAATTTCGCGCGTGACCTCAGGCCTGTAAGGGTCTCGGCCATACAGGAGAAGTTCCCGAGCCCCGATCCAACGAGGATAGAGGTCGGAGAAATTTCCGCGCGGAGCGCCATGCGCCGCTGCGTCGGAGATCTGATGCGGAATCAGCACTCGGTCAGCGTAAGTCCACACGCCCACCGCACAGAGAATCGAAAACAACGGCAGCTTCCAGGATCGAAACTGCAGCAAGGGCGAAGCCGGGACGGTGGTCATCGTCCTCCTGGCCCGTCCGGTATCGGCGCCCGTCGCTCTGCGCCCACTCCCGCGCCCGCGTGGCTCAGCCTGCGCGCCAAGGCAACGGCCAGGCCCAGCAGTGGTAGCGTCATCAGGCATTCGGCCTGAAGTTGCACTCTTGTGAACCAATACAAGGGCGTAAGCAGCAGAAGCAGCAAGCCGATTGTTTCCAGGTATCGAGTCACTCTATCTACTTGGGGAACGTCATCCGGTCGGGTACGCATCGCGAGCAGGGGGACGATCAGCAAG
Organism: Terriglobales bacterium; assembly: GCA_049512675.1. Taxonomy (GTDB): domain Bacteria; phylum Acidobacteriota; class Terriglobia; order Terriglobales; family Acidobacteriaceae; genus Acidiflorens. The sequence continues at coordinate 8,356 of JBEKWX010000080.1, forward strand.
AGCAGATCGTATTCGTAGGAATAATAGCTGGTGATGATGGCGACAATGGTCGCCAGCCCAAAACCCTCCGCCAATAAGCGATCTCCCGCTTTTCGCCAAAGCAGACCTGCGCCCACAATGGCCGCGAGCGCGACGGGCGCCAACACCCAATGGATGCCTCCAGGATAGGGTACGCGCCCGACCACAAAAATGAGCAGCCCACGAAGATTCATCTGGTTTCCAGGCGTGATCAGTCCCACGCCCGTTGCCTGGTTCAAAGCCAGCAAATAGCTGGGGTACCTTAACAAGCCTTTCCAGCCAACGATGCCAGCGGAAATGGCAAAGACAGCGCAGGCGGATGTTGCAAAGCCGGGCAAAACCCGTTTGCGGCCGCCTATCAACAGCGCGACCACAAAAGGTATCACCAAATGGAATTTGAACAGTGCCAGACCGAGCGTGAAACCCGCGCCCGTATCTCTGTGCGTTGAAAGCTGCCAGAAAGAAATCGCGAACAGGAAAGCAAGTAGCGGCGCATCCTGGCCCATGAGCAGATCCATAAACTCCGGAAATGTACCCAGGACGAGAAGAACCGTCGCCCAACGTGGGAAAGGTTCTTTCCAACATCTGCCGCGCACCACGACGAACGGAATCGCCGAGAGAAGAGCAAGTTTGAGAGCCGTCCAGACGAGCAGAGCTGTTCTATAAGGCCAAGTGGCGAACACGGAAAACAATATGGCTTCGAACGGCGGCCGAATGTAAGGCAGAGGGCCTCGGCGAATTTCCACTTCGCCGGCAAATTCCTGCTGCACTTTCCACTGCGCCGCGGGATTGTAGAGCTCGGCACCCAGTCCCCTGTGAACCAGAACGCCAGCGGTGTAAAACGAGCAGAAATCGCCGTAGCCTCGGCGTATTTCGACCCGCGTGTTCCACAACATGGCGACGTTAATAACCGCCATCCAGAGAAGTGCTGTTACCACAAACCAGCTGCGCAGTCTCGGTGTCAGGGGCATGGTTCCAATGGAATGCCTATTCTATCCACATTCTGTTGTCTTCATGCGCCGCAAAACACATCCGTGCCAGAACCGCGCGCATTTATAATCGCGACTCACGATGCAACGAATCCTCCAAGCGCTGGGCAACACGCAGCTCGCATTCGCAGCGATCTTGTTTTTCGGCCTGCTGGCGATGACGGCGCGCAATGCGGTCGATCCCGATCTCTGGTGGCATCTGCGCACCGGTCAGTGGATTGTGGAAACCGGCCATGTCCCGCACTCCGACCCTTTTTCCTTCACTCGCGCCGGGCACGCCTGGGTGTCGCATGAGTGGTTGTCGGAGGTCCTGTTCTACGAACTCTGGAAACACGCCGGCGCCGCCGCGCTGATCGTGTTCTCCGCGATCATTACGACGGCGGGCTTTATGCTGCTCTATCTGCGCTGCCCCGGGAAGGCGCACTGGGCAGCCGCAGCGACGGTTGTCGGCGCTCTGGCGTCGGCTCCCTCCTGGGGCGTGCGGCCGCAGATGTTCACCTTTACGCTCGCCAGCCTACTTCTTTGGCTGCTCGAAGCTGGCACAAAGCTAAACGGTGGCACGAAAAAAAATCGGCCCCACCTGCTGCTTTGGATACCGCCGCTGTTTCTCCTCTGGCTGAATCTGCACGCCGGATTCGCGCTCGCCCCTGCGCTGTTGTTGGCCTATGGCATCGGCCTGATCGTGGAGACTGCCCTCGGCGACACGCCTTGGCAGGATGCCCGTCCCATCCTCGTGCGCGTGCTGCTGGTTCTGCTGGCCTGTTTGGCGCTCGTGCCCCTCAACCCCAGCGGCGCGCAACTGTATCGTTATCCTTTCGATACTTTACGCTCCCCCGCGATGCGGTCGGTCATTGTGGAGTGGTTCTCGCCGGATTTTCATGAATGGCTCTATCGGCCATTTTTGCTGGTATGGCTGCTGCTTCTGACCGCGCTCGCCAGTTCCCGCTCGCGGCCTAAAGGGCGTGTGCTCGTGCCCCTGCTCCTTACCTCTTTCGCCGCTTTGGACGCCGTCCGCCACATTCCAATTTTCGTTTTGCTCGCGATACCAGTGATCGCCGCAGCTCTGCCGCCGGCTCCAGCGTCCCAAGCGGTCGCACAGAGGCATCCAATCTCCTCGCGGTTCCGGCCACTTTTTTACGGGGCTGTTCTCGTGCTGATGGCTGTGCTTGCGTTGGTGAAGTGGGTGACTCTTGCCCGCAACCAGGCTGCTCGCGAGGCGGAGCAGTTTCCCGAAAAAGCTGTTGCCTTCTTGCGGGGCAGCGACCAACCCCGGAAGATCTTTGTTTACTACGACTGGGGAGGCTATGCGATCTGGAAGCTCTATCCCGAATATCGCGTATTCGTGGATGGCCGCGCGGACCTCTATGGCGCCGAGCTCCGGAGCGAAGACCTCCTCCGCCAGTTTCAGACCGCCGTGCAGCTCCGGACCGGCTGGCGAGACGTTCTTGACAACTGGGAGGTGGAGGCGGCGCTCGTGCCCCCCTCCTGCGCGCTGGCGCAAGCCCTCCTGCTCGACCCCAATTGGCATGCTGCCTTCCGCGACTCCAAGGCCATCATCCTGGTCCGAACGCCAGTCCGAACGCTGGTCCGAACGCATCCCGCCGTGGAAAATGCCGACCGTTTCCAGGGGCCCGCAAAACACCCAGCATCAGACAGTTACGAAAGTGAAAAAATGTTTCCCAGAGCCGTCCCGAATCTGCGAAACTAGCGCATAGGAACTGGTCCTCGCGATTGTCCCAGATTGGGAGGTCCCAGCGTAAAGCTCGAAGGAGTCTAAAAGGAGTCTAAAATGACAGATTTGGCTAAGCTCTTGTGGCGCGATGAAGAAGGGCAAGACATCGCAGAATACGCCGTGATGCTGGCGGTAATTCTGGTGATCGTGATCGGTACCGTCCGTCTGATTGGCAGTAATGCCAACAACGTATTTTCGCAGGTAGCCAGCGCAGTCGGCACCGGGTAGGCCGCAACCTTTTGGGAGTACGTCGCACTCGCGGAAATAGCGGAAATGTAAGTCCACCGTAGCGGCAAATAAGTCCGGAGTTGTCCGTAAGGAGTGGAATGAATCGAAGCCGTTTGTTGATGATCGGAGGCCTGGCGCTCGCGGTCG
>JBEKWX010000081.1:0-11373 GCA_049512675.1 Terriglobales bacterium
CATCGGTGTCTCACTGGGAGCGGGGATCAGCTTCTTGATCAATAAGCTATTGCCAAGTTTGCCTTCGGCGGTGCCGCTATGGTCGGTCATCGCTGCTGTAACAGCCTCGATGAGCGTCGGGCTATTCTTTGGGATTTATCCTGCGATAAAAGCCTCGCAACTAAATCCTGTGGAGGCGTTGCGCTACGAGTGAACGGCTGGCTAGGACGCCCGTCGCTATGCTCCTCTTGGGACCTTTCAAGGCTCGATACTTTTCAACAGCATAAGACCAGAGGTGCCGGAATGAAAAACCAGAACACGCGGAGTACATCTGGCCGGAACCGAGCGCGGTCTTGTCAGAGGGATTCTGAGATGACCCCGGTAATTTGCGGTTCGCACGCTCATCCCGGTAAAGTTCACAAGGGGCAAAGGTATGAAACGAGTACTAATTCTAATTCTCGCGATATCGACCTTGGCTGCGGCGCGGGATAAGAAGGCAAAACCTCAGCCGGGGCCGTATGTATTCACCAGCAAATCGTCTGCTCAAACGCTCAAGGTTTTAATCGTCCAAGAGAATCTAAGAGAGGGCTACACGCTCGATTCCGACAATCAGTTCCAGTTCCGCTTTTCGAAGCCAGCGCAGATGCCCACCATCGATGCGATTTTCATGGCCTCAAGTGTGTGTAAGGGCATGACCACAAGAAAGGTGTGGTCGTACACGTTGGTGGAACTCGATGGCACGACAAAGGTCACTGTTCAGCCTGTCTGGGAGTATCCGGACGATTACTGCCAACCGCAAACGAAGGAGTTTATATGGAGCCGGACAGATGAGATTGCGGCATTCCAAGCAATGCTAGACAAGGCTCCCAATTCGGCTACGCGGGCTCCAACTGCAACTGCTGCTCCAACTCCAGTCACATATCAAGAACAAGTAGAGCCTGCGAGGCAAACCACGGCGCAGCCTATTTCGCCAGATGACAGTTCGGGAGACGCCGCACGGCGGGCGAAGCAGCATGCGGCTTGTCTGGTATTAGCGAAGGACAATCCCAGCATCAGCTGCAAATGAGCATCGGGCCAGTGTGATTGGAGGGTGCCCGTCCATCACGGTCAGGAGTCTTCAACCATACTGTTTTTTTTGATGGGAGTTAGGCGCAAACGGTACTCTGTCCCGATCAGAAACATCAGAAAACCTGCGATCAGAAAAATGTCCCCAATGCTGAAACCGTACAATGCTGCTTGGTCCGCAAGCAGCAGCCATTGCCCTTTGCCGGACACATTCCAAATCGGAGCCGCGGGATGGAATGTAGAGGGGATTCCAACTGATGGCATAACACCTTTGTTCAATGATGTCACTAAGGCGTTGCAAGTGATTCCCAGCAAAACCAAGAGTCCGCCTTTCACCTTGGCACGGATGAGGTAGCGAACTACCCAGGCAAGGGTTGTGATCCAGAAGAGATAGCAGAAAGCCATATTCGCTGTCGTCCGCCAGAGCGCCCCTATGCACAGGACGCAAAAGAGCTTGATATAAACTTTCATCGCTGACTCCTTGCGATCACTTGCATCGACCAGTCCTGGAACCATGTCGTGCAATTCGAGTCTGTTGGGGGGCACCTCAATCAGGTTCGGCTCGTGGCTGGACTCTGTGGAGGTGCGTGTCGCTGGGGGAGGAAATGCGACTCGATATTCTAACATGAAAACAGCAAGGCCCAAGACACTGGCTCTTATCACCGTGGCAGTAGGAAAACTAGCGGCAGACGACTTCCTCGGGAGCAACTCTTCGCGCCGGAGGCCGCAGCCGACGAGAAGTACCAGGACCGTGCCGGGCCCTCTTTCCCTGAGTCATATTCCGTAGGAGTCGGGTCTTCGAGAAAGGCGCTGCAGGCGTGGCTGTAGAACTCCCAGTAAAGAGGGTTGACCGGCCTGCATAGCTGGAGGCCGGGCAGGGGCCTTCAGGCGCGCGAGAAGTTTTTCGAGTGCAGCTTCCACGCTGATTCCGTATTTGGCCCGCAGGGTCTCAGGTTTGCCGTGCTCGATGAAGCGATCGGGCCATCCGACGCGCACGACCGGAGTATCAAGCCCAAGATTGTTCAGCTCCTCAAACACCGCGCTTTCGAATCCGCCCTTCAGTACATGATCCTCGTAGCCCGGCGGTGCCGCCACGAGGCACGCAGGAGCTATTCCCACAGGGCAGATCAGAACGTAGGCTGGAATTTCTTAAGCGGAGATTTCGAGTCTCCGGAGAAGAAGCCATGTGGATGAGGTCATGCGCTGTATGTAAGGCACTCATGATGAAGCTCCGATTGCGCGATTCCGTCCGCTGCCGGTGTGGGTGGGAGTGGAAGTGGTAGGGCGACCCAAAGGACGGGTCGCAGTTGAAGACGCAGAGAGTTTACAAGACGAAGGTGAAGCGGTTATGGCCCGAGTGATTGAATTCTACATACCGACGAGTTTCCGAAGAAAGGTGGCGTCGGTCCCGCCGTCGCAACTCGGAAAAGTGATCGAGTTTTGCCCTGCTGCCAAAGAAATCAGCGTAGCGCGACCTTCCGCAACCGCACACCACTCGTAGGCGTGGCCACGAGTGTTGCCTAGGAGGCAGCGGAAAAAGTCCTAGCGGGCGCAAAGAGCGCACCTCGGGCGCTAAATCGCAAACCAATTTAGAGGACTTATCGGCACGACTGAAGTCGCGCCCTTCCCAAAACCGACTCGAATCAGAGTTTTTCCGCAGCCTGCCAGGGCTGTCTGGCGTTTGCGTTTTCCTTCTCAGCCTCGATGCATCCACGGCCTTTCCGTTGTCCGCGCAGATCATTTCAGATTGAGGGGCCAAGTGTTATATTTTCGGGCGGGCCGGGAGGTCAAATCGGAAAGTCCGGCCTAAAGCGGCTCCAAGGAGGATAGGCATGGGATTCATCATTTGGATTGTGGTTGGACTGATCGCAGGTTGGCTTGCTGGTCAGGTTATGAAGGGCGGTGGCTACGGCGTGCTGGTGGACATCATTCTCGGAATCCTCGGCGGCGTTGTGGGCGGCTGGGTCTTTGGACTTTTGGGAATCTGGCCGGGGGGCGGCATGATAGGCGCCATCATTGTCGCATTTGTGGGCGCGGTAATTTTGGTCGGCATTACGCGCTTGCTGAAAAAAGCCTGAAGAACGACCAGGGTGAATATCGGCAGAACGAGCGTCACGAACGTCTACAACACGACCATCATCCGCAACGCAACGAACATCAGGAACGCGGCGAATCAGCCGATGAATCGGCCGGGCAGTCAACCTGCGGTTGAGCGCGTCGAAAAACGATCAGAACATTACCTTCAGACCGAGTTGCAGGACCCGTGGCGTGAAAGCTGTGATCGACTGCCCAAATTCCGGGCTGCTTAGGTCACCGATCGGGTTGTAGAGGTTCACCCGATTGAAAAGATTGAATGCGTCTGCATGGAACTCGACCTTGACCCGCTCAGACACCGCCGTGGTCTTGACCAGAGACAGATCGACGTCTTTGAACGATGGCCCACGAAACGCGTTCCGGCTGAGATTGCCATTCTCACCCACTGGGACACACTGCGCACCCGGCCCGCTGTCCACTGGGCCATAGTCCAGAATCGAGTTCAGTCCGCTGTACGGCTCGGACCGGTCAGGGCAGAAGACTTGGATTGCCGCCGATCCCCGGCTGAAGAGGCTTGGGGTGAAAGTCAGCGCTGGATTGCCGAACAGGCCATTTACAAATTGCGAGTTGCTGAAGCCCGAAGTCTTGATCCCGGCCGGACGATTCGGACGATCGTCCGCAAGACCATCCATGTTGAAATCACAACCGTTGTACCACGGCTGGCTGCAGTCGACATCGAAGGGGCGGCCGGATTGCAGCGAGATGATCGTGTTCAATGCCCATCCCCCAAGGATCTTGTTCAAAGGTCCGCCTCGCTGTGGACCCGGGATATTCCAAAGGCTGGTTACGGTGAATCGATGCCGGACATCAAATTCCGAAGGGCCGTAGTCCAGGCTGGGCTTCTCAATATCGGAGACACCGCTGTAGAGGGCTGCGTAACTGTTGACGTTGAAGTAATCGCCCAAGCCACCTTCGGTGAGGTTGTCAAGCACCTTCCCGAACGTGTAGTTGGCAGTAAACATCAGGTTGTGAGAGAGATTCTTGCGCAACTGGGCGTTCAACCCCTCGTAATTGGATTGGCTCTCATTGGAGATATAGGTGATGGCTCCCCAACCGGGGTTGAAGCCATGGAATGCGTAGGAGCAATAGGTCTGGTTACAGATATCCCCATCAAAACGGTTGTAGTCTTCCCGGGTGTAGCCTCCCACTCCTCGGGTCCCGACATAATTGATGGTGAGACCATAGTCGCGTCCGAAGGAGTGCTGAACTCCCAAAAACCATTGCATGGCGTAAGCCGTGCGCAAGTGGGGGTCAACGCCATTGGGCTCGATCTCAATACCGCTGGAAAGCGGCCCGATCCCTCCGTTGGGCAGGGGAGGGCCCGCGAAGTCTGGATCGGGTATAAATGGAAAGGTGTACGGGATGGGACAGGTCGTGCCGATAAAAATAGGATAACAGGGCTCGACGAAGGCGGTGTTCGCCTCGGGAGGATCCAACCGGGACGCATTGGTGTAGAGATTCGAGTAAGGCTCGTTGTAGGCGATGCTGAAGCCGCTTCGGATGACGGACGTCCCCTTGCCAAAGGGGTCCCAGGAAAAGCCAATGCGAGGCGCAAAGTTGTGGTAGTCGGTATTCCAAAGCTGCTTGACGCGTCCGACGGTAGATGTAGTGAGTTGCTGAAATATATTGCTTCCCGATCCGAGAGTGATGTTACTGAGTTCACCATTGGTCTCGCTGGGATTGGCAAATACATCCCAACGCAGACCTAAATTCACGGTGAGGCGTGGGGTCATTTTCCAATCGTCCTGCACAAAGGCGGCCCAACGGTTCCAGCGGAAATGGCGCGGAGTGCCGGTGAACTGCCCGAAATCTGGACTGGCCGGATTGGCGTTCACGGTGGCCTCTTCGAGGTAGGGCGCGTTCGCGGCGAATGCGCCAATACTGCTGAACTCAAGGTACGGAGAACTAAAGAGCCTGTAGTTGCTGTTTTCTTGAACGCGGTTGAACTCGAACCCAAACTTGAAGGAGTGCCGCCCGACCGTGTGCAATAGCGTGTCGTTTAGCTTGAACGTGTTGAAAACGAAATCTCTTGGAACATAAAGTTCGCCGCCCATTGGAATCGTGCCATCGTCAAACGACAGAAAGCCAAAATCGCTGAGTGGCAAGCCTGCGCTCTGCAAAGTGGCTGCAGTTTCGGTGTCGCTGGGCATGCCGAACGAGATATGACTCGAGTTCCGGCTGTAGGAGAAGCGGAAGTCATTGAGCGTATTGGAAGAAAATTGATGAGTGTATCCCGTAGCGAGATCACTGAACGTACCGTTAAAGGGAGCAGTGAATCCACGAATTCCCGCAAAAAACAACTCCTGGCGTGCCACGTCTCCGGACGCCAGAGTAGAGTCCCAACGCGCAAAGATTTCGTCCCGAGAATTGATGCGATGGTCCACCCTGACAATGTATTGGTCCGCACGATTGGGTTCCGTCTGCGGTGATTCCGCCTGGCAAGTGGGGTCGGTGGGGCCGGGTGCGGTGAGACACGCAGGTCCAGGGAAATCCTTGAAAAACATTGCCGCCAGCCCCGTCGCCAGACTACGGGTATAAGGAGTCTCGGTCGTCACTATGGCGGGAGCGCTGTCCGTCAAGCGCGAGCCCTCGTAGTCCATAAAGAAAAAGGTTTTGTCCTTCCGGATCGGGCCGCCGAAGGCACCTCCGAACTGATTCAGCCGCAGCGGACCTTTTTCGGTCGTGGGATCGAAAAAGCTCCGAGCGTCAAGGGCGGTATTGCGGCCCGAGTAAAACACGTCGCCGTGATAGTCGTTGGTGCCCGACTTGGTGACGATGTTGACGACGGCCCCGTTGTTGCGCCCGTATTCAGCCGAGAAATTCAGGGTTTGAACCTGCACCTCCTGAATCGCGTCGAGCGAGGGGTAAATCAGCGGCGTTCCGCCGAGCCACTCATTATTGTTCGAGGTACCATCCAGCACGAAGTTGTTGCCTCGCGGCGTGGAACCGTTGGCGATGAATCCGAACTCGAACGTCACTGAATTAGTCGGCGATGGCACGCTGGAGATTACCGGAGCATTGGTCGCCGTGACCCCGGGTTGTTCCGTGACCAGTTGGTAGACCTGCCTGCCGTTGAGGGGAAGATCTTCGACCTCGCGAGTGGAAATGGTATTCGACAGCCGGCCTTCTTCGGTTTGAACCAAGGCTACGCCCTGTGTGACCTCGACGGTCTCACGTGTGGTGCCGACCTGCAATCTTGCATCCGCCGGAGTGGTGACACTAGGGTTGACCATCACATCTTTCAGCACCATGACCTTGAAGCCAGCGGCCTCGACTCGGATCTGGTAGGCGCCCGGAGGAAGGTGGCGGACACGGTAGTAGCCGATCTTGTCGGTTTGCGTTTGGTCCACATGACCGGTTTGCAGATTGGTGATTGTGACCGCCGCCCCGACAATCGCCGCGCCGCTCGGATCCGTTATAGTGCCCGCAATATCGCCGTCCGTGAATTGCGCTTGCAGCGTGGTTGAAAGTGCAAACAGAAGCAGAACGAACGCCGACCACTTCGCCATCTTGCCTGAATGCCTCATAGTACCCTCCGGGATGGATCTCAAGCGACTGATGGGCACGAATTTGACCGCGATCTTTACATTGCTTCGTCTTGTCCAGATAAATTTGCGCATACTCTATCAAGATTCCTGCAAAGTTGGCAAAGAAATTCTTGGCGTGGCTCCAGCGGCAGATTGAGTGGACGGAATCGCCTCTCCCTGGGCGCGCCTGTTTTTAGCAAGGTTGTAAGGTTTTCTGCAGCTTTTGCTTGACGAGACGTTTCCAGTTGAGCAAAATACGCCCGCATCGGAACAGCGACTTTGAAGAAGACGGTTTATTTCCGGATCGGCGAAGCGGCGCGAGTACTGGGAGTGAGCGCCTCCTCACTGCGAAACTGGGAGCGAATGGGGTTGCTGGTCCCCGCTCGCAGCCACGCACGTTACCGGCTATATTCCCGCGAGGCTCTCGCCAAACTGCGGAAGATCCAGTATCTGCGGACCGTGAAGGGGGTGAACCCGGCGGGAATTGCCGCCATCCTGAAAAACGAGGTTGGGGCCGATGCACCGGCGCCGTCGTCCGCACGAAGAAGCAAACGGCTGGACATCGCGCCCAAGCTGGCGCAGCTACGCCATAAACTGGGCTTGACCTTGGCCGGAGTTGCCAGTCAGACAGGAGTATCGGTCAGCTTTCTCAGCTCTCTCGAGCGCGGGTATTCAAGCGCATCGATCGCCACCCTGCAGAAGCTGGCCAGACTTTACAAGACGAATGTCTTGTCGTTCTTTGGGGATGAAGACAATTCGGGGCGCCTGGTACGATCCCGTGATCGCAAGGTGTTGAAGCCGAATGCGGGGGTTGAGATGGACCTGCTAGCCTCGGGCAACAAGATGATGGAACCTCACCTGTTTCGCATTGCTCCGGGCGCCGGCAGCGGGGGTTCGTACAGCCACGAAGGCGAAGAGTTCATTTTCGTGCTGCAGGGGAAGCTGGAGGTCTGGTTGGATGAGGTCGAACGTTATGTTCTCGATCCCGGTGACAGCCTGTACTTTGAAAGCACACAGGCACACCGCTGGCAGAATCTCAGCAAGAAGGAGACCTCCCTTTTGTGGGTGAACACCCCGGCGACTTTCTGAAGCGCGTATGAACGGCTTTGCGCTGGAAACATTCGGAAATATTCAATGACAGAGCGGTGCGATTTTGTTGATCTCATTCACCGCCGTGTACCAGATGAACTCGTTGCCATCACTGAAGATGTAGTAAGTAGCTCCATTCGGCAGCAGCAGCACGGTGATCCCGCCGTAGCCGCTCATGAAAGGCACCCAGAAATTACAGCGGTATTGTGGGAATTCGGCAGTCGTCATGTGCTTCGCCCAAAACTGATTGTGATACCGGAATGTGTTCGATACAACGGGTGTCCCCGTATCGGGTACGGGTACACCGAGAGTGGCCGGATTTGCAGTGCGGAACAGAGACTCCTGCAGCCGGGTTGGATCGAGCATCTGCAAGTGGTTAATCACACCGCCGCTACTGTTCAGGAAGCGGCCGATCTTGGCGATGTCATCCTGAATGAAAAACAGTCCGTAACCGCCAAAGGGTTTGCCGGACGCGCTGTTGTCCGTGCGTAGAGTGGACAAACTACCTTGACTCATGTTCAACGGCTTAAAGACGGCGTCGCGGATCGAAATGAAGATGTCCGCCCCGCTGCCCTGCTGTTGCTGAAAGTAGCTGTTCATGGCTTGTGTCAGGATAAAGGTGGCGTGGGTTTGGTACACCCACGTCGTCCCCGGAACAGCCTTGTGCGGGAAGGGCGTGAATGCGTCTGCGATTTTCGTACTGTAAGGCTCGGCTATAAGGAACGCGAGTTCCTGGGGACTGCCCTCATCGGCTTGATCGTCTGCGCTAATGTAATTTCCGGTGGCCATATCCGCCGTGTTACTGAACGTGACATTCGTCCAGTTGCCGCCGTCCGCGTACTGCGGGACGTAATCCCGAATCAGCCGGCCATAAACCGCGCTTCCATACTGCTGTCCCAGCCACATCATCGCCAGTCCGGCAAATGAGGACTTGGCTAACGAGTAGGAGGGCAAGCGCATGTTGTCACAGAAAGCGTAGGCGCCGTAGCGCGTCTGGCAACTGCTGACGTAGTTCACGCCATTGATCAACAGCCCGTAAGTGGTAATGTCAGCGGGCGAATGGAACCCTTGCGTGAAGTTGGCTATATCGATCCCGGAATTCGGGTAGTCTTTCGCCAGTGCACTGAAAGGCTTGGTGGGTAGGCGGTTTGCGACTTCGGCGGCTTCAGCATTTTTCAGCTCACGGTCGCTTGCTACGCTGCCGGGAGTATAAGTGGCCGCAAGTTGTCCCCACATGTTCAGCTTGAAATACAAGCAGGTTTCCTGCGTCACCTGGTAACGAACCTTCGAAATGTTGGGGTTCTTCATGCGGTTGAACAGGAAGATCATTTCCCCGTTGTGCACGCAGTTCTGATTCCTCTCTACCAGAGCGAAGGGAAGCGAGGCGCGCATGTAACCGTGGTCGGTCCTTTCCCGCCAAACTCGCCCGGGCCCAACGATGTAATTCCATGCCGCGTTTCCCGTGATGACAAGACCTTGCTGAACGGGAATGAGGTAGCTCCCGTTCTGCACGAACTGGAAACTAAAGCTGGGCAGATGCCGCCACGGGGAATTGCTTGCGCTGTCGTCTCCGAAGTCGTCTCGCAAGATCTGAGCGCTCCCGCTCGATGCCGGGTCGGAGAGCGTTAATGCGCCCTCGAAGCTCTGAGAAGGCGCAGCCGCATTGGCAGGCAAAGCGAAGCCGGCACCATCATCGACTGGAGCAGTGGCGCCAGTGTTCGAGAAAAGTTGGCTGTAAGTGAGAACGGAGCGATGCACATCGCCATTCCCGCTCAGGGGATCCCCCGGTACGGGGGTTGTGGCCACGGTTGGTGCGGACCATGCAGCCAGCGCTGGCCATAGAAATAGCAAATGGAGAAGAATCCAACGCGTCATCGGCATTTTCGCGGTCAGGAAAGGATCCCTCGCTGGTGAGGGGACAGAATATTGAGCAGGGGCTCTGGAGTTCAAGAAAAAAACGAGGTATTCCAATTCGCACCCTGAAGAGTGCTGTTATACTCCAGGTCGCTATGCGCCTTTGATACGGGGAGAACGACCACGGAACCTTTCAACCGCCTGCCGAAGGCTTCTCCCAACAGCATGCTGGCGCGTGTCTTGCTGGCATTTCTTGCCACCGCCGGATTTTTCTATGTCAATATCATGCCGGCACTGGTGGATGGGCTGAAGGTAGGACTCGGCTTTACCAACAAACAGGCCGGATTGGTCGGCTCATGCAATGTCTACGGCGCGGCTTGTGGTTCGTTTCTGATTGCATTTCTAGTGCGACGCATCAATTGGAAATCGGCGGCCCACTTGCTGCTGCTGGGGTTGATTGGCATGGATTTGCTGTCCATGCTGGTTAAGAACCCTGTCGCACTCATGAACGCTCGATTCTTGCACGGTTTTGTCGGCGGGATGCTGGTGGGAATAAGCTTTGCGATCTTTGCCCGCACCACGGCACCCGACCGCACCTTTGGCGTGTTGCTTCTGGTACAAGTTTTCGCGGGCGGTCTCGGCGTGATGAGCTTGCCGCTGCTGGTACCGAGGTTTGGCACGAATGTTTTGTTCGCGACGCTGATTTTGTTCAGCGTGACGACATTAGTGATGCTGCAGTTCCTGCCAGATTATCCAGTCAAGGCACCGCTGCCACGCACTCCGGGTGCTGCGCCCGATAAATTGCAATTGAAGCCGCTGTTGCTCGCGCTGTTTTCGGTATTTTTCTTTCAGGCCGGTAACATGGGGCTATTCGCCTTCATCATCGGTCTTGGAGAGCACCGCGGCCTGGAGGTTGCGTTTGTCAGCGAAACCCTGGGCATTGCGAACTGGTTCGCGACGCTCGGCGCGGTACTGGTGATCGTGATTTCCACTCGCTTTGGGATATTCAAGCCGATCCTCGGCGGCATGCTGTTGACGCTGGCTGGCACCTATGTATTCAACTACTGCGAGGTGAAGTGGATCTGGATAGCGGCGAACATCGGCACAGGCATCACGTGGAACTTCGTGATTTCTCACCTGCTCGGCATGTGCGCCAGATTTGATCGAACGGGCCAGACCGCAGTATGGGGCGGCTTTGCTTCCAAAATGGGCCTGGCATCAGGGCCGTTGCTGTTTTCATTTATTGTTGGAGCGGGTAATTACTCGGCGCTGATCGCGACGGCGCTGGCGCTGCTAGCTTTTGCAACTTTTGCGTCGGCGATCCCGGCATGGGTACTGGATCACGGTGCGGTCAACGATCTGTCTGACGCGCAGAGTGCTCAAGCTGTTTCTTAGTCCGCGCGACGTTCGAGTCGTGGTTATTCGTTTTCGTCTTCGTCTTGGAGCCGTACATGTCATTATTTTCGATTGCAGCCTTACAGGTTGATTTGCCCTTTGCCGATAACCGCGAGCGTCTGGAAAAAGAAACTGCACGTGTGCTGGCGAGATTTCCGTGGGTAAGGATGGTTGTTTTCCCCGAGCTTTGCTCATTTGGGCCTGGGTTGAGTTTTGCCGAAGCGATGCCCGGACCGACAGAGACCCGATATCAAGCTTTGGCCAAGAAAAATAATGTATGGCTGATTCCGGGATCACTTTATGAACTGGTTGGAGGAAATATATTCAACACCACGCCGGTCATCAATCCCGAAGGTGAAGTCGTCGCGCG